>JBFXHW010000196.1:0-5669 GCA_050176605.1 Sphingobium sp.
CATCGCCATCGGTCATCCCATCGGCGCTTCGGGCGCACGTATCCTGACAACGCTGCTCTACGAGATGGGCCGCCGGGATTCGAATAAGGGGCTCGCGACGCTCTGCATTGGCGGCGGCATGGGCATTTCGCTCTGCATCGAGCGCTGACATCACTGCACCGGTAAAGAGAGGGCTGCCCGGTTAACGGGCGGCCTTTTCCTTGTCCGGCCTGTCCGTCAGGTCCAGTACCGCTCGAAACGCGGGCCGAGACGGGTCAGTAGCTCATATTCCGACAGCCCGGAAACGAGCGCCGTATATCCCAGATCATAATCGATATCGACCCAGTCCCCCTCCCGTAGCTCGGGGCATGCGGTCACGTCGATTGTCACAAGATCCATCGATACGCGCCCGATCACCGGCAAGCGTGCGCCGTCCTTGACCGCCGCGCCCGACCCGGAGAAAATGCGCGCATAGCCATCGGCATAGCCGATGTTGATGGTCGCCGTTTCCATCGTGCGGTCAGCCACAAAGGTCGCGCCATAGCCAACCGAATCTCCACCTCTCACCGTGCGGCGTTGCAGGATTTCCGCCTGCGGCGTTACCACGGCTTCTATCGCCAGTTCGCAATCTGGATGCGGCCTTCCACCATAAAGGGCGATACCGGGACGCGTCAGATCGAAGGCGAATTGCTGGCCACGGCAAATTCCGGCGCTGTTCGCGAGGCTGTAGCGGCTGGCCCTTATCTGCCGCTTCGCCTCCAAAAACAGCGTCAACTGAATGTCGTTTAGCTGATGATCGTCCTCGGCGCTGACCAGGTGACTCATCAGCGTGTCAATCTCCAGACCCTCGAACAGGGTCATGTCGAGACCGTCGAGCGAAAGGCCAAGGCGATTCATCCCTGTGTCAATCATCACATCGCACGGTCCACCAGCCGCCGCCTTCCAGCGCGCGATCTGTTCGGCGCTGTTGAGCACCGGCCTGGCAGGAGACGCGAGGGCGATATCCATGTCCTCTCGCCGAACCCCGTGAAACACGCTCAGCGCTATGCCCTCGCGCAGCCGGCCCTCGATCTGCTTCGCTTCTTCCCATGTCGCGACGAAGAAATCGCGGCATCCCGCCGTGACGAGCTGGTTGAACACGCCCTCCGCGCCTAGGCCATAGCCATTGGCCTTGATGGCCGCACCACAGGCGGCGTCACCGCTCCGTTCCTTCAGCCAACGATAGTTGGATAGCAGCGCGGCACTGTCCAACCGCAACCGCAACGGCGATTGATATTGCATGCTCATGGCTGACGCCCCGTCCCCACATCCCTAATCGGAGGCGCTGTTGCCGAGCGTCTCCTTCAATCCCCAAAGACAGACGAGGAGCGCCATCAGGACCACCCCGAATGTATACCACAGCCCCGCATAGACATCGCCGGTACGCGCCGCAATATAAAGGCTGATGATCGGCAGGAACCCGCCGAAATAACCCGTGCCGATATGATAGGGGATCGACATCGAGGAATAGCGGATACGCGGCGGGAAATATTCCGCAAGCAGTGCAGCCACCGAACCATATGTCGCACCCGAAAGCGCGGAAAGCACCAGCAACGCGGCGATTATGACAAGCGCCCGTCCGATCGGCGGCCGCTGCGTAGAGAAATCATAGCCTGCCGTTTCAAGCGCCGGCTGGATATCAGCAACAGCGCCTATCGGAAGCTCATCGCTTCCGATCAACATCGTCGGCACGGCGCCTTCCCGGATCTGCCGCTCATACCCGACGCCAAGCCGCGTCAGTTCGCCAAGCGCCTGCCCGCAAGGCGTGGCCTGCTTCGAGAGGAAAGGGTCGAATTCGCAACGGTCCGCCACGATGACGATCGGGGCGGCTTCCTCCGCCGCCGATCGCGCCGGATTTGCGGCCCCGCCTATCATCCAGAAAGTCGGAAACAACAGGACAAGGGTCAGCGCATAGCCCCAGAGAATGGGTTTCGTCCTCCCCACCCTATCCGACAGATGGCCGAAATAGATGAAAAAGCCCATGCCAAGCGCCGCAGCGATCCCCACGACGATTTCCGCCCATGTCGCATCGACCTGCATCGGTCCTTTCAGAAGCGACAGGCCGTTGAAGAAGGCAGTGTACCAGATGACCGTCAGCCCGGCCGCAACGCCGAACAACGCCACGAAAATGCGTTTCTTGTTGCCCGGATAGGTGAAGCTTTCCACGAAAGGATTCTTTGCGATCTCTCCTTCCGCGCGCATCGCCTGGAACACCGGGCTTTCAGAAAGTTTCAGGCGCATCCAAAGCGAAAGAGCGAGCAGCGCCAGCGAAAATATGAAGGGCAACCGCCAACCCCACGAGGCCCATATGTCGGGGGGTATAAGCGCCTTGCTGGCCAGCACCACAATCAGGCTGAGCACAAAGCCGCCAACCACGCTGGCCTGAATGAAGCTGGTGTAGAAACCCCGCCGCCCGTCGGGCGCATGTTCCGACACGTAGATCGCCGCGCCGCCATATTCGCCGCCCAGCGCCAGTCCCTGGCAGATGCGGAGGAGCAGCACGATGACGGGCGCAGCAAAACCGATGCTGGTAGCCGATGGAACGAAACCGACCCCCGCCGTGGCGATACCCATGAGAGTGACCGTAACCAGGAAAGTATATTTGCGTCCAAGCCGGTCTCCGAGGAAACCGAACAGGATTGCGCCCAGCGGACGGAAGCCGAAGCCAACCGCAAAACCCGCCCATACCAGCAGCATTTCCAGCGTCTCGCTGCCCGAAGGGAAAAACGCCTTGCCGATAAAACCGGCGAGCGTTGCGTAGATGAAGAAGTCATACCATTCGAACACGGTGCCAGCCGAAGAAGCGGCTATAACAAGACGCATCTCGGATTTGCTTGGTTCGCTTTTCTGCAATTCACTCTCCACCCTTTATCGTTAAGAGCTAGAGGAATAGCGAGATGTAGCCCGGTTGCAACAATGGCCTCGCGACCAATGCACCTATTCTAGTTCGAGAATGATGGAATCGACCGCCAGGCTCTCACCGGCGGCGGCATTGACGGCTTTCACCACGCCCGCCTTTTCGGCGCGCAGGATGTTCTCCATCTTCATCGCCTCGATCACGGCAAGCGGCTGACCCGCCTCGACCTTGTCTCCAGCACCGACATTCAGCGACACCAGCAGACCCGGCATCGGACAGATGAGATATTTTGAAAGATCGGGCGGAATCTTCTCGATCATGTGCGCGGCATGCGGCGCAACATGGGTGGGCAGCACGCGCACGATCTGGCTGGCACCGCGTGTCGTGAGCCGGAAACCGGACGGCACTGGCGCGATGCGCACTGAAAGCGTTTCCTCCCCGAACTGCGCGTCGATGATACGGTCTCCCGGTGTATATTCGAGGCTCATCGACATCGGTTCACCATCGACCGTCACCTCGTCGAGGTTGATCGACACGCTGTGATCGACCTTCGCGATCTGCACGACCCAGTCCGTCGGCGGTTTGAGGCGTTTCCCGAGCTGGCCATCGACGCGACGAGCGCGATCGGCCATCGCCATGCCTGCAAACGCACCGATGGCTGCAAGGCGCCTCAGCAACTCCGGCGACGCTGGCGCGCCATGGAACCCTTCGGGATATTCCTCCGCGATGAAACCGGTGGTCAGACGGCCCTCGCGGAACCGTTCATGCTGCATGATCGCCGAGACGAAATCGATATTATGGCCGAGTCCTTCGATCTCGAAGCTGTCGAGCGCCGCGATCTGCTTGTCGATGGCTTCGAGGCGTGTCGGCGCCCAGGTAACCAGCTTGGCGATCATCGGGTCATAGAACATGCTGACCTCGCCGCCCTCGGCCACACCATCGTCCACGCGGACGCCATCACCCGTCTCGGGTGGATTGTAACGGACGAGGCGCCCGGTCGACGGCAGGAAGCCGCGATAGGGGTCTTCGGCATAGACGCGGTTCTCGATCGACCAGCCGTTGATCTTTACGTCTTCCTGCGTGAAGGCCAGCTTCTCTCCATTGGCGACCCGGATCATCTGCTCGACCAGATCGACGCCAGTAATCTCCTCCGTCACCGGATGCTCGACCTGAAGTCGCGTATTCATTTCAAGGAAGTAGAAGCTGTCGCCGGTCTTGTCCTCGCCCGAGACGATCAGCTCGACCGTGCCCGCGCTGAAATAGCCCACCGCCTTGGCGAGAGCGACGCACTGCTCGCCCATCTTCTTGCGCATCTCTGGGCTGACGAAGGGCGACGGCGCTTCCTCGACCACCTTCTGGTGACGGCGCTGGATCGAGCATTCGCGCTCGTTCAGATATACGACATTGCCGTGCTGGTCGCCCAGCACTTGAATCTCGATATGGCGCGGACTCTCGATGAACTTCTCGATGAACACGCGGTCGTCGCCGAAGCTGGCAAGTCCTTCGCGCTTGGTGGCCTCGAAACCTTCACGCACGTCCTGCTCGGAATAGGCAAGGCGCATGCCCTTGCCGCCACCGCCGGCCGATGCCTTCATCATCACCGGATAACCGATCTCGTTCGAGATTTTCACTGCATGTTCGGTGTCGTCGATCACGCCGACATAACCGGGCACGACATTGACGCCCGCTTCCTTCGCGAGTTTCTTCGATTCGATCTTGTCGCCCATCGCCGCGATGGCATTGGCGGGCGGGCCGACGAAGATGATGCCCTCTGCATCCAGCGCCTTGCGGAAGCTCTCGCGCTCCGAAAGGAAGCCGTAACCGGGATGCACCGCATCGGCGCCGGTCGCCTTGCACGCTTCGATGATCTTGTCCGCGATCAGATAGGACTGCGCGGCGGGTGGCGGGCCGATGTGAACCGCTTCATCCGCCATCAGCACATGCGGCGCGCGGCTGTCCGCATCGGAGTAAACGGCGACGGTCGCGATGCCCATTTTCTTCGCGGTGCGCATCACCCGGCAGGCGATCTCGCCGCGGTTGGCGATGAGGATTTTTGAGATGGTCATTCTGATTTTGCCAATCTTTTAATCAGTAAGGTTATGAAAAGAACGATGGGCACCGGCACCAATAAAATCACGAACAGCCGAAAAGCTTCAGCATTTGCGACACTTGAGCAAGTCGGCTGCCCCGGTTGATCTTGCCAGCAAATCGCTGAAAAATGCGCAAACAGACCTATTATGATTGCTGCTAGGCTCCAAACGAGCGCAGCGCTAACGATGTACCTGCTCACTCCGCGGCCTCATCCAGATGTCCATGCGGGGCGGCCTGCATCGCGCGGATGCCGAGCTTCGCCAGCAACGCGCCGTCCTTGTCGTCGCCTGCATTGGGAGCAGTGAGCAGCTTGTCGCCGGTGAAGATGCTGTTCGCGCCCGCCATGAAGCAAAGCGCCTGACAGCTCTCGGAAATGCTCTCGCGCCCGGCCGAAAGCCGCACCATGCTCGCTGGCATGGTGATCCGCGCCACCGCCACCGTGCGCACGAACTCGATCTCATCGATCTTCGCGAGCGGCGTATCGGCCAGCATGTCGCCCAGCACCGTGCCCTTGACCGGCACCAGCGCGTTGATCGGCACGCTTTCCGGGTGCGGCATGGTCGAAAGCGCATGGATGAAACCAATGCGGTCCTCGCGCGTCTCGCCCAAGCCCACGATCCCACCGCAGCACACATTGATGCCCGCGCTACGCACATTTTCCAGCGTCTCGATCCGGTCCTCGAAGGTCCGGGTGGTGATGACG
>JBFXHW010000197.1:0-5641 GCA_050176605.1 Sphingobium sp.
AGGACCGCGCAACGCTGCGCATCTCCTCGCAGCATATGGCGAACTGGCTGCTGCATGGTGTCGTGAGCGCCGCCGACATCGACGCGGCCTTCGCCCGCATGGCGAAGAAGGTCGACACCCAGAACGCGGGCGATCCGAGCTATCGACCGATGTCCGGGAACGAAGCCACCAGCCTCGCATTCCAGGCCGCAAAAGACCTCGTGTTCAAAGGAGTCGAACAACCCTCAGGCTATACCGAACCGCTGCTGCATGCCTATCGCCAGAGGCTGAAGGCGCAGGATTCGGAAAAACAAGCTGAACCGGCCTGAATAGAATCCGAGCTTCTACTGCACGAAAAAGGGCGGGAATTTCCCGCCCTTCTTTTATGTCCCGTTCGATCACCGCTATTCGGCGGCCTCGACCTCCGGCGCATCGCTCAACGGATGCGCCAGACGCGACACCATCTCCTTCGGGCACACCTGCCAGAACTGACCCCGCCAGCGATCCCAGTCCTCCAGGATCGCGGTAGACCATTTGCTACTGGTCGCCTCCGCGTGGCTCTCGACAAGTTCGCGCAGCACGCTCTCCCAATAGGCGCTGTCGAGCCGTTGCCAGACGATGCTCTCGCTATTGGCCATGCGCTCGAAGCTGCCGTCCGTATCGAGCACGAACGCCATCCCGCCGGTCATGCCCGCGCCGAAATTGGCGCCGACCTTGCCAAGAATTACGGCGGTACCGCCGGTCATGTACTCGCAGCCATTGGCGCCGCAGCCCTCGACCACGACCTGCGCCCCGCTGTTGCGAACGGCGAAGCGTTCCCCCGCCTGCCCTGCCGCGAACAACCTGCCGGCCGTCGCGCCATAGAGCACCGTGTTGCCAATGATCGTGTTGTTCTGGCTTTCGAGCGGGCTGGACACCATCGGGCGCACAGCGATCGTGCCGCCCGACAGGCCCTTGCCGACATAGTCGTTGGCATCACCAAATACCTCGAGCGTCACGCCCTTGCAGAGGAACGCGCCCAGTGACTGGCCGGCGGACCCGCGCAGACGGATATGGACATGGCCGTCC
The DNA here is from genome assembly GCA_050176605.1 of Sphingobium sp. Lineage (GTDB taxonomy): Bacteria > Pseudomonadota > Alphaproteobacteria > Sphingomonadales > Sphingomonadaceae > Sphingobium. The sequence continues at coordinate 1,048 of JBFXHW010000197.1, forward strand.
GCCAGCGCCGACATGCCGAACTTCTCCGTGATCCGCGCCGAGAAGCGCGTGCCGACCGCGCGATGCGTGTTGCGCACCGTATAGGTAAGCTGCATCTTCTCACCACGCTCGAACACGGCCTTTGCATCGGAAATGATCTGAGCGTCCAGGCTATCCGGCACCTCGTTGCGAAAGCTGTCGATGTTGAACCTGCGCAGATCGTCCGGCGCGTCCACCTTCGCGAGGATTGGATTGAGGTCGAGATCGTCAAGATGCTCGGCGCCGCGGCTGACCTGCCGCAGCAACTCGGTGCGGCCGATCACGTCGTCAAGGCTGCGGCAACCCAGACGCGCCAGTATCTCGCGCACTTCCTCGGCTATGAAGGTCATCAGGTTGATGACCTTTTCCGGCGTTCCAGTGAACTTCGCGCGCAGGCGCTCGTCCTGCACACACACGCCTACCGGGCAGGTGTTGCTGTGGCACTGGCGCACCATGATACACCCCATCGCGACGAGGCTGAGCGTCCCGATACCATATTCCTCCGCACCCAGGATCGCCGCGATCACGATATCGCGACCGGTCTTGAGACCCCCGTCCGTGCGCAGCTTGACCCGATGACGCAGGCCGTTGAGCGTAAGCACCTGGTTGGCCTCTGAAAGCCCCATTTCCCAAGGGGTTCCGGCAAATTTGATGCTGGTCTGCGGGCTGGCGCCGGTGCCGCCCACATTGCCGGAAACGAGGATGACGTCGGCGTGCGCCTTGGCGACACCCGCCGCGACCGTACCGATACCCGCCTGACTGACCAGCTTTACGCAGACGCGCGCGCGCGGATTGATCTGCTTCAGATCATAGATGAGCTGGGCCAGATCCTCGATCGAATAGATGTCGTGATGCGGCGGCGGCGATATCAACGTTACCCCGGGTGTGGAATGGCGCAACCGGGCGATGAACTCGGTCACCTTGAAGCCGGGAAGCTGGCCGCCTTCCCCGGGCTTTGCTCCTTGCGCGACCTTAATCTCTATCTCCTCGCACGCACCGAGATATTCGGCATGCACGCCGAAGCGGCCCGACGCTATCTGCTTGATCGTGGAGTTGGCATTGTCGCCATTTGGATAGGGCTTGAAACGGCTGGCGTCCTCGCCGCCTTCGCCGGACACAGCCTTGGCGCCAATCCGGTTCATCGCGATAGCCAGCGTCTCATGCGCCTCGGGCGACAGGGCACCGAGCGACATGCCCGGTGTCACGAAACGCTTGCGGATCTCGGTGATTGCCTCCACTTCGTCGATGGGCACGGGATCGTGGGCGTAGTTGAACTCCAGCAGGTCTCGCAGATAGACCGGCGGCAGATCGCGCACCCCGCGCGAAAACTGCAGATAAGTCGAATAGCTGTCGGTGGAAACGGACGTCTGCAACAGGTGCATCAACTGCGCGCCATAAGCATGCGCTTCCCCGCCTGCACGCTGGCGATAGAAGCCTCCGATCGGCAGACGCGCTACCGCGCTGTCATAGGCCGCTTCATGCTTCATCATCGCGCTGAAATGCAACGAGGCATATCCCTCGCCGGAAATCTTCGTGGGCATTCCGGGAAAAAGGTCGTTCACGAGCGCGCGCGACAGGCCCACCGCCTCGAAATTATAACCGCCGCGATAGCTGCTGATGACCGCGATGCCCATCTTGGACATGATTTTGAGCAGACCCTCGTTGATCGCGATGCGATAGCGCTCGACGCAATCACCCAGCTCCAGATCGCCGAAAAGTCCCCGCGCATGCCGATCCGCTATCGAGGCTTCAGCCAGATAGGCGTTCACAGTCGTCGCACCGACACCGATCAACACCGCGAAATAATGGGTATCGAGACATTCGGCCGACCGCACATTGACCGAAGCGTAGGATCGCAACCCCTTGCGCACGAGATGGGTGTGAACGGCGGCCGCGGCCAGCACCATCGCGATGCCGACGCGTCCCGGCCCGACATTCTCGTCTGTCAGGAAAATCTCGCTCCGGCCAGCGCGAACGGCCTGCTCGGCTTCGTCGCGGATGCGCGCAATGGCGGCGCGTAACTGTTCATGGCCGTCCGAAACGGGATAGGTGCAATCGATCTCCGCGACCGACTTGCCGAAATAGGCCTTGAGCCGGCTCCAGTCCGCGCAGGACAGGACCGGCGAATCCAGCACCAGCACATCGGCGTTCTGAGACCCTTCCTCCAGAATGTTCGCGAAGTTGGAAAAACGCGTCTTAAGGCTCATCACCTGCCGTTCGCGCAAGCTGTCGATCGGCGGGTTGGTCACCTGGCTGAAATTCTGGCGGAAGAAATGGCTGATCGTGCGCGGCTTGTCGGAAATGACCGCCAGCGGCGCGTCGTCGCCCATGGAACCGACGGCTTCCTTGGCATCCTCGACCATAGGGCTGAGGATCAGTTCCATGTCCTCCAGCGTCATGTTCGCCGCGATCTGACGCCGCGACAGATCGGCGCGATCATAGACCGGACGCGCAGCCTTGGCTGGCGCGGGCAGATCGCCCATCGTGCGGAAACCCTTGACCAGATCGGCATAGGGACGCTCACCGGCAATACGGTTCTTGATCTCCAGATCGGAATAGACCACGCCTTCGGCGAGATCGACCGCAAGCATCTGCCCGGGTCCCATCCTCCCCTTGCGGATTACCGCTGATTCCGGGACGACGACCATACCAGTTTCCGACCCGACGATCAGCAGATTGTCGGACGTCAGCGTATAACGCAACGGCCGCAGGGCATTGCGGTCGACGCCCGCGACGACCCAGCGGCCATCTGTCATTGCCAGCGCGGCCGGGCCATCCCACGGTTCCATCACCGAGGCGAGATAGGAATACATGTCCTTGTGCGCTTGCGGCACATCGTCGCCATGCTGCCACGCTTCCGGCACCAGCATCAATTTGGTCGTCGGCGCGTCGCGACCTGCCCGGCACAATGCCTCGAACACGGCATCGAGAGCGGCGGTATCCGAGGCGCCCGCGGGAATAACCGGCTTTATGTCTTCAGACTTCTCACCAAAAGCGAGCGCCGCCATCTTGATTTCATGGCTTTTCATCCAGTTCTTGTTGCCCCGGATGGTGTTGATCTCGCCATTATGGGCAAGCGTTCGGAAAGGCTGCGCCAGCCACCATTGCGGAAAGGTATTCGTCGAATAGCGCTGGTGAAAAATGGCAACGCGGCTCTCGAACCGCTCGTCATTGAGGTCCGGATAGAAAACCGACAGGCTCTCCGCGAGGAACAGGCCCTTGTAGATGATCGAACGGCAGGACAGCGAGCAGATATAGAAATCGTTGATCTGCGCGGCGACTACCTTCTTCTCGATGCGACGGCGCACGAGATAAAGGTCCTTCTCGAATTCCCCCATGTCGCGCTCTTCGGGCATCGGCCCGGCAATCATGATCTGCTCGATCTCTGGGCGGGTGCGCTGAGCCTTGTCGCCGATCACCGAAACGTCGACCGGAACCTGCCGCCAGCCATAGATGGTATACCCGGCATCGATGATTTCTGCCTCGACGATGGTGCGGCAGGTCTCCTGCGCATTGAGATCGGTGCGCGGCAGGAAGATCATGCCAACCGCAAGGCGATTGGGCAGCGGCTTGTGGCCCGAGGACGCAATGGCATCGTCGAAGAAACGCACCGGCAGGTCGACATGGATACCCGCGCCGTCGCCGGTCTTGCCGTCCGCGTCGACCGCACCGCGATGCCACACGGCCTTCAGCGCATCGATCGCCGATACCACGACGCGACGCGAGGGCTTTCCGTCCGTCGCGGCGACGAGGCCGACACCACAGGCGTCGGATTCGAATTCCGGGCGATACATGCCTTCTTGGGCGATGCGTTCGCGCTCTTCGCCCGAGCAGATCCAGTCGATTCCGTCGCTCATGCCGCGACCCTTTCCTTGCCCTTGGCCGCAGCCTTTGCCTTGAGATAACGGTGCATATGGTCGGTCACGTCGCGGCCGTCACGGATCGCCCAGACGACCAGGCTCGCGCCACGCACGATATCGCCAGCGGCGAAAACCCCGTCTAGCGAGGTCATCATCGTCTTGTGGTCGACGCGCAGCGTTCCCCAGCGCGTGACGCTCAGATCCTCCGCGCCGAACAGTTTCGGTAGCTCCTCCGGATCGAAACCCAGCGCCTTGATGACGAGATCGGCCTCCAGCGTGAATTCGCTGCCCGGCTCGGGTTCCGGCGCGCGGCGTCCGCTGGCGTCGGGCGCGCCGAGGCGCATCTTCGTCGCCTTGACGCCGGTTACCTGTTCCGTCCCTTCAAAGGCGAGCGGAGCGGAAAGCCAGACGAACTCTACGCCTTCTTCCTCCGCATTTGCCACTTCACGCTGGCTGCCCGGCATATTCTCGCGATCGCGGCGATAGAGGCACTTCACCGACTTTGCGCCCTGGCGGATCGCAGTGCGGACGCAGTCCATTGCCGTATCGCCGCCGCCGATCACCACGACATTCTTGCCCGTGGCGAGCAGCGAACCGTCCTCATGACTCGGCACGGCATCGCCGAAACCTGCCCTGTTCGATGCGGTCAGATAATCGAGCGCGGCCACCACGCCGCCGGTGCCCACGCCGGGCGCCTTGATCTCGCGCGCCTTGTA
>JBFXHW010000198.1:0-5608 GCA_050176605.1 Sphingobium sp.
TTGCGGATGCGGTGGGCATGAAGATGCAGGCGGACGGCATCAAATCCGCGGCGATCATAGGCACCCGCAATGTGATGACCGAGAAATTCTACCGGCAGCGGCTGGTATCCTACGGGATTTCACTGCTGCCGGCCGATATGGGGCTGGCGGAGCAGGTCGACCGGATCGTCTATGACGAACTGGTGCTGGGTAAGGTCACGCGCGAATCGGAACGTTTCATGAAGTCGGAACTGACGGATATCGCCAAGGAAGAGGTTCAGGCCGTGGTGCTGGCCTGCACGGAGCTGGAGATGATCGTCGATGTGCGCGCCAATGTCCTGCCCATCTATGATTCGACCTCGATCCACGCGCAGGCGGCGGTCGATTTCATTCTCGGCGATTGACCGCCGACAATCCCTCCAGTTGGAGAGACGGATGTGATCGCGGTGAAATCCGATGAAGGACGTTTCCGGGAACAGTTCTTTTCTGTGCTCCAGTGAAAATAACCGAGAAAAGAAAAAGGGGCCATTTCTGGCCCCTTTCCCTGATTGCTGACCTGCGTTGACCCAGCTTAACGCTTCGAGAACTGGAAGCTGCGGCGAGCCTTGGCGCGGCCGTACTTCTTGCGTTCCACCGTACGGCTGTCGCGGGTCAGGAAACCTTCGCGTTTTACCGCGGTACGCAGCGCAGGTTCATATTTGGTCAGCGCTTGGGCAATGCCATGCTTCACCGCGCCGGCCTGACCCGAAAGGCCGCCGCCCTTCACCGTGCAGACAACGTCATACTGCCCTTCGCGATCGGTGATCGAGAAAGGCTGGTTGATGACGAGACGCAGCGTCGGGCGCGCGAAATAGACTTCCTGATCGCGGCCGTTGACCGTGATCTTGCCGGAGCCGGGCTTCACCCAGACGCGGGCGACGGCATCCTTGCGGCGACCGGTGGCATAGGCGCGGCCCTGGCCATCGATTTCCTGCTGGCGCAGCGGAGCGGCTTCGACGGCCACCGGAGCGACAGCATCGGTGCCGCTGGCAATGTCCTGGAGATCGGAAAGCGAGTTAACGGTATCGGACATTATGCACCCACCTTGTTCTTGCGGTTGCGGGAAGCGATATCGAGCACTTCCGGGTTCTGGGCTTCATGGGCATGTTCTGCGCCCGCAAATATACGCAGGTTGCGCATCTGCTGACGACCGAGCGGCCCACGCGGGATCATGCGTTCGATGGCCTTTTCGAGCACGCGCTCGGGAAAGCGGCCTTCGAGGACCTTCTGCGGCGTGATCGCCTTGATGCCGCCGGCATAGCCGGTGTGCTTGTAATAAATCTTGTCGCTCAGCTTGCGGCCGGTGAACTTCACCTTGGCCGCGTTGATGATGATGACATTGTCACCGCAGTCGACATGCGGGGTGAAGCTCGGCTTGTGCTTGCCGCGCAAGATGTTCGCGACAATCGACGCCATCCGACCGACAACGAGCCCTTCGGCGTCGATCAGTACCCATTTCTTTTCTACCGTCGCCGGGGTGGCCGACTTGGTCGTCTTCATCAGCGCCTTCATGGCCCGATAACTCCTGGTTGATATGGTTTCCCATGCCGCAGCGGCACGGAATGAAGCGCGCTAATGACGTCCGATGCTCTGGAAGTCAAGCAAAAGCGAGCGATTCGAAGGAGGTAAAATAATACCTTTAATTGAACTTGCCTAGCGGCGCGTGACCTGATGGACCCATTTGGCGAAGTCATGCGGCGCGCGCACGACGGGCCAGGAAAGGATTGCAGGAACCTCATAGGGGTGCATCGTCCTGATCTGTTCGATCAGCGCATCGACGCGCGCGGTAGTGGTCTTGAAAAGGGCAGGCACTTCGCTCGCCTCGGTGACTTCGCCCTCCCACTCATAGATCGACGTAGAGGTCGGAAGGATGTTCACGCAGGCGGTAAGCCCATCATGCACGCACTGGCGTGCCACTCGCGCGGCGGACTCCGCATCAGGGAAGACTGAATAGACAATATCGATGTCACTCATGCCGGTTTTACTCCTGATCGGCCGATGCTGTGCGCTGCCCATGTCGTCGCCAGCACCACGAGCGCGCCGACGCCCTGATGCGCCACGGCGACGGGGAGCATTATCCCAGACATCACGGTCGATATGCCTAGCAGGATCTGCGTTCCGACCGCCGCATTGAGGGCGATGGACGCGCGCCGGCTCCCCGCCGCTTTCGACTTGCGCGCGAGCAGGATCAGCATCGCTGCCGTTACCCAGGCCCACCAGCGGTGAAAGAAATGGATGAGATAGGGATCCGAACTGATGGTTGCCCATAGTGATCCGTGCCACTCGATGCCTTCGGGGACCAGGTGCCCCTGCATCAACGGCCAGTCGCTCGCGACATAGCCGGCATTCAGGCCCGCGACATAAGCACCCCACATGAGCTGGATGAACAGCACGGCTGCGCTGGCGACAGCAAAGCAGGTGAGTCGTGCCGGTCGAGCAGTGGGATCGCGTGACAGCGCCAACAGATCGAGCGCCGTCCATACGAGGCCCGCCGCGATGAACAGGGCAGTGAGAAGGTGGGTCGCGAGCCGGTAATGACTGACGTCGGTACGGTCAACGAGGCCGGAAGCTACCATCCACCAGCCAATGGCGCCCTGAAGCCCGCCGAGAGCAAGCAGGGCAAGCAGGCGCAGCCCATAGCCCCTGGGTATCTGACGCCGGATCGCGAACCATGCCAACGGCAGCGCGAATGCCAGCCCTATCAAGCGTCCGAGCAGACGGTGGGACCATTCCCAGAAGAAGATGAACTTGAAATCGGAAAGGCTCATGCCCCGGTTGATCTCGCGATATTCCGGTATCTGCTGATATTTATGAAAGGCATCGAACCAGTCGGCCTGGCTGAGCGGGGGCAGTGCACCGGTCACCGGCTTCCACTCCGTGATCGAGAGGCCGGATTCTGTCAGGCGGGTGATGCCACCGACCACGACCATGATCACGACCAATGCGGCTACACCGAGCAGCCAGAGAGCGATCGCTTGGGGACGGGCTGTGGGCGGTGGAGCATGGAGGGTCGCCATCGCGGCTCCATGCGCTGTGCTGGGCATGATTTCAAGTGAGTTCCGGCGGACCAGCATGAGGGAAATGATATATTGTATCTTCGCTCCGCCGCCCCTATATGCATTTCAACTCCGGAGGACTGATGGCGGATTCGTTCAAGCTAGCAAACAGGCTGGACGGCATGGCGATTGCCCTGTCGACGCTGTGCGCCGTACATTGCATGGCGACCATCGTGCTTGTCGGTCTGCTTTCCTCGCTCGGTCATGTTTTCCAGAACCCGATGGTCCATGAGGCAGGGCTCGCCATGGCGATCGTACTCGGCGCGGTTGCGCTGGGCTTGGGCGCGCTGCGCCACGGGAGGCTGCTGCCGGTCGCGATCGGGTCGCTCGGCCTTGGCGTTATGGCCGGCGCGCTCAGCCTGCCGCATGGCGGCGAGGAGGCGCTCTACACCATTACCGGCGTCGCGACTCTGGCTTTCGGCCATTATCTCAATATCTGGGTGGATTGCTGACCGCGACTTCCTGGTCGTCGTCTGGACGGCCATGGACATGCCTTCGCACAGCGAGTGTGAACAGCAAGAGAGCGGCTATCGAGGAGGCCAGCATCGCGAAGGCCGCGCCCTTTGCTCCCAATGCAGGTGCGAGTAGCCCGAGCATGGCGAACAATACCGCCATGGCCACTATACGCACGCGCAGAACTACTTTCCCGTCCGTGGCACTAAGCAGCGCCGGTTCGTTGCTTAACGCCAGGAAATCGACGGCGGTCGCGAAGCCGAGTATTACCAGCAGCGGATAGGCGGCGACGAACTCGGGACCGGAAACCAGCCACAATATCTGTTTGCCGAGGCCCGCCGCGACCACGATCATCACGATGGCTGCCACCGTCATCACCCGGTTGGTCTGGCCGAGCAGCTTTCTTACCGCCTCGTTCCCACCGCGTGCGCGGACATGGTTGAACTCGGCGTAGGCGGCGCGCGCGAGCAGATTGGCGATCTTGGCGAGTGCATTGGTCAACTGGAAGGCGAGGCGGAACAGGCCTGCCGCGGCCGGGCTGACAAACGCACCGAGCATCAGCACAGGCGCCTGCCGCGCCGCGCCGGTGAGTGTAAGGCCGATGTTGAGCGTGCCGAGGAAGGAAAAAAGCTCCTTCTCCTCTCGCAGCAGCGCGCCTACTCCGCGATTGTGGTGCAGTGCCAGGGCCTCACGATCCACAGTGGCAGCGATCAACCAATATCCTGCGGCGGTTACTACTTCGGACAACGCCCATGCCGCCAGAAAGGCGACCACGTCGGGTTTGAACACAAACACCACCGCCAGCGCGCCGGCCATCCGCGCGATCGGCGTCAGCATGTCGGCATAGGCACCAAGGTCGAAGCGATTATGCAGGCGCAGCAGGCCTTGCGGCGTTGAACGAACGGACAGCAGCAGGAAGCAGCAATAGATAAAGCCCATCAGCGCGATGTCCCGCTGCCATCCCGCATAGCGCGTCAGCGCCCAGAAGATGATGCCGGCGGCAAGGCAACCGAAAACCGCGGCGCCCACCTCGAACAGCCGGGAAAGGGCGGTAAGGCTTCCGAGCCGATCTTCCCGGCCATCATGCAGATAGCCGGGGCCAAAGCGCAGGATCGCGCGCCAGCAATCGAACTGCACGATGGTCGCAATGGTTGCGCCGATGCTCAGCACGAGGGCGAAGCGGCCAAACTGATCGACGCCCAGCGTGCGGGTGGCAATGCCCAGATAAAGGATGGAAAGCACCGCGCCGAGCCCTCTGCTCGACGCCAGCCACAGCATGTTGCGCACAATCCTGGCCATCGGCTTGTCCGACGCGAGCCAGCTGTGGTGCCTTTGAAAACGGGATGAGATCATCGGTCCAGTCGAAAAATCGCAAATGCTGCTTGCGCCGGGGTTACTGCCCGAAATATGGCGCGGAGGCAAAAACAATCCCCGCCGAAAGGATTTTCGCTTGTCCCACCATGCGCCGATTGACCGCGCCATCATCCTGAGCGCGGGGCAGGGGTCACGGCTTCTCCCCCTGACAGCGGAAATGCCCAAATGCATGATCGACTGTTCGGGGCGTACGCTGATCGAATGGCAGGTGCGGGCGCTAGTCGCCAATGGGGTGAGGGACATTCACGTCGTCACCGGTTTCATGACCGAAATGGTCGAACGGGAACTGGACCGGCTCGCCGGGCCGGAACTTTCGATCACGGCCCATTTCAACCCCTTCTATAAGGTAGCGGACAATCTCGGCAGCTGTTGGATCGCGCGCGCGGCAATGGAGGGGGATTTCCTGGTCCTGAACGGTGACACGCTGGTTTCCCGACCGCTGGTCGCGCGGGTTCAGCAGGGCGGGAATTTCCCGATCTGCGTGACAGTGGACGTGAAAGCCGATTACGATAGCGACGACATGAAGGTGGAGCGGGATGGAGACCGCCTCGTGCATATCGGCAAGACGCTTTCCGCCGCGCAGAGCAACGCAGAATCCATCGGATTTCTCGCGTTTCGCGGAGAGGGCGGCGCTCGGTTCCGTAGTGCGGTAGAGGCGGTCATGCGCACGCCCGCGGGCGTTGAAAACTGGTATCTAAAGGTGATCG
>JBFXHW010000199.1:0-5624 GCA_050176605.1 Sphingobium sp.
TGGCCCTGACGCTGGCATCGGCGGCGGCAAGTTCGATGGTGATCGTCAATACCGTCGTCATCGTCCGCAGTAATTTGGGCCTTACGCAGCGAGACGTTGCCTTCACCCTGGCTGCATTCGGCGCGGGGTCGATCCTGGCCGCGCTGAGCTTGCCGCGCATACTCGACCGTATCGCCGACCGGACGATCATGGTCGGCGCTGCCATGGCGATGACCATGAGTCTGACCGCAATGGCTGTCCTGACGACGCTGTTCGGAAGCGGCCCGGAATATTGGTACATCGTTCTGGCGGGATGGTTCGTCCTGGGTATTGCCTATTCGATGAGCGTGACGCCCTCGGGGCGGTTGTTGCGCCGTTCAGCCAACGCCGAAGATCGCCCTGCGCTGTTCGCTGCCCAATTTGCGCTCAGCCATGGCGCGTGGCTCATCTGCTATCCACTGGTGGGGCAATTGGGCGCCAATATCGGACAGACTGCGGCCTTCGCCGCGATGGCCGTGCTGGCGGCGCTGGGCACCGTGGCGGCGCTCTGGCTTTGGCCGCGTGCCGATCCCGATATTATCGCCCATGATCATGAAGGCCTCGCATCGGACCACCCGCATTTGCGCAAGGACCATGGCAAGATTTCGAGCGGCCATGCTTTCGTGATCGACGATCTCCATCAGCATTGGCCACGCCAATGATGATGGAGGATCAGTTGTGGCGATCGACTATGGGTCGGTGCTGCTTGTCGTTCCGTCGCGTCGCGTTTAGGCTTGTCGGTATGGCGACATCGTCGATCAGAGGGCGCAGTCCGAAAAGGGCTGGCGGCGAAAAGTCCTTCGGGCTGATAGTGATGCTGCTTGCGCTTTTCAGTCTGGCTATGTTGTCCAGCGCGCACGAGATGAACCCCAATGCCCATGGCGCGCCGCATAGCCTGGAGGCGGCGAGCGACGATCATGATGACCACGATAGCGGTGGTGCTGATCTGGGCGCTTTCGATCATGTAGCGGCCCATGCCGGCTTGCACGGTATCGGCCTCCCAGTTGTTTTTTCGCTCGCCCGTGATGTCGCGTTCGCGACCAATGTCTGGCACCCGGTCGATGCCGCTCTGGGCGGATCGACGGACCCCGTCTCGATACTACGCCCCCCGAAAGCCTGACCGGTGCGCCGCGTGGCGCTACGTCCTTGTTGCCTCATCGGGGGAATTGAATATGACAGCCTTTACAGGCCGAATGTCGCGTTGCGCGGCATCTGCCATGATGGTCGCGACCTGTCTCGCGGCTCTATGCGCGCCGGTATATGCCCAGGTCGCGCTGCCCTACGCCACGCTGTTACGCGAAACGTCCGACGCGCCGCGTCTGGCCGAAAGCGAAGCGGGTATTCGCCAGGCTGAAGGGCTGGCGCTGCAGGCCCGCGCACGGCCCAACCCGATGGTTGGTGTGATGACCGAGAATATTGCCGGGTCGTCGCCCTATCGCAGTTTCGATCGGGCGGAAACGACGCTGCAATTTAGCCAGCCCATCGAAGTCGGCGGCAAGCGCGCGGCGCGGATCGCCGCCGGCGAGGCGGGGATAACGGCCTCGCGCGCCCGGGATCGCGATGCCCGGGTCGCCTATGCTTATGACCTGGCTCGCGCCTATGCGGGCGCTGAAGTTGCGGACGGCAGGATCGCTCTGGCCTTGTCGGAGGTCGAACAGGCCAATGGCGACTTGACCGTTGCACGCGCGCTGGTCGATGCGGGCAAGGAGGCGCGCTTGCGCGCACTCCAGGCGGAAACCGCTCTGAATGCAGTGCGAGCTGAGCTGGAACTTGCCCGCGCGGACCGCATCACGGCCTATGGCAGGCTGTCGGCGCTAGTCGGCGCTGAGGATATTTTTTCCGGTTTATCGGAATCGCTACTCGATCGGCCAGTCACGCCGCCGGTGACGGGTCCGGTCGATCCGCTCGCAACCTCGACCTATCTGGCGGCCAGCGCAGAACGGGACGCGGCCGATCGCCGCGTGGACGCTGAACGGCGGCGCGCGATACCTGACATAACAGCCAGTGTCGGCGTGCGTCGGCTCGACTTTGAGAATGCGACAGCGTTGACTGCGGGCGTCTCGATCCCGCTTCAGCTCTTTGACCGCAATCGCGGTAATATCGCAGCCTCCCGCGCTGAGGCACAGGCTGCAGAAGCGCGTCTCGCAACGGCCCGCAACGAAGCGGTGGCCGACGCACGCGCAGCACAGGCGCAGTTGGCGGCCGCAGATGCCCGAACGCTTGCCGCCGACGATGCCCAACGAACCGCGGATGAGACCTATCGGCTCGCGCGGGTTGCTTATGAGGCGGGCAAGTCGCCGCTCGTAGAATTGATCAATGCGCGGCGTGGACTGGGCGAGGCGCGCAGCGGCCTGCTCGACGCCCGCGTCGCCCGCTTCGAGGCGCGCGCACGCCTCGCACGCCTGCAAGGGCGCACCATCTTCGGAGAACCGATCCAATGAACCCTGATAGCAACAAGAAGCTCTATGCTGGCGCCGCGATCGGCCTGGCGCTCGCCGCGCTTGCAGAATTTGGTGTCGCCCGGATGACCGGCCCATCGACGGCTCCGGTCCAGACCGCGGCCGAGGCGGCTGCTGCACCAAGCGACAGCGTTACGATCACGGCTGAAGGCATCAAGCGTTCGCAGATCAGCGTCGCCCGGGCCAGTGCCGGCGGCGTCGCGGGGATCGTGCTTGCCAGCGGCACGGTAAAGGCCACGCCGGATGCGGAAGCCGTACTTACGGCCCGCGCGTCCGGAACGATCACGCGCATCTTCAAGCGGATCGGCGATCCGGTTGGGGCAGGGGAGACGATCGCGTTGGTCGAAAGCCGCGACGCCTCGGCTATCGCGGCCGATCGCAGTACGGCTGCGGCGCGCGTCACGCTTGCCAGCCACCAGCTCGAACGCGAGCGGAAACTGCTGGCGCAGGGCGTGTCGCCGCGTGCCGATTATGAGACCGCGCAAGCCAATCTCGCTGTCGCGCAGGCCGAGGCGCGGCAGGCTATTGCGGCTGCCAGCGCCGCAAAAGTGTCGGCTGACGGACGGTCCGTTGCGGTGATCAGCCCGATAGGGGGCCGGATTACGTCGGCGGCCGGAACGCTCGGCGCCTTCGTGCAAGGTGAGACCGAGCTTTTCCGCGTCGCTGATCCGCGACGCCTCCAGGTCGAAGCAAGTGTACCCGCGGGCAGCGTCGCGGCGGTGAAAGCCGGGAATCGGGTCGAACTGTCGACCAATGACGGACAAAAGATCGAGGGGCGAGTGCGGTCAGCGACGGGCGTCGTCGATCCCCAGACCCGGCAGGCGACCGTAATCGTGATCCCGAGCGGCGGCGGTAGCCTGATCGCGCCGGGTCAATTGGTGCAGGCCCGCATCTTCGCCAGCGGCGGCGGCGCGGCGGCAACCGGCGTGAGCGTGCCACAGGATGCCGTCCAGACCATCGGCGACCGATCGGTGGTGTTCGTGCGGACAGGGCAGGGCTTCAAGGCCCAGACCGTGCGGGTAGGCGTGCGCAGCGGCGGCATGGTCGAGATCCTCTCGGGTCTTCCGGCGAACACGCCGATCGCCACGACCAATGCATTTCTTTTGAAGGCCGAGCTCGGCAAGGAGTCGGCAGAATGATCGCCCGCATCCTTGGTCTGTCGGTTCGTGGCCGATGGGCCATCGCGTTCGTGACGTTCCTCGTCGTGCTGTTCGGCGCCTGGCAGATCACTTTGCTGCCGATCGACGCGGTGCCCGACGTCACCAATCGTCAGGTGCAGATCAACAGCTTCGTGCCGACGCTCGGCCCGGTCGATATGGAGAAGCAAGTCACCTTCCCGGTCGAGACCGCGCTGGCTGGCATTCCTGGGCTCCAGATGACGCGCTCCCTCACGCGCAATGGCTTCAGCCAGGTGACCGCGGTCTTTGAGGACGCGACCAACATCTATTTCGCGCGGCAGCAAGTGACCGAGCGTCTGGCACAGGCCAAGGACAGTCTGCCAGCGGGCGTCCAGCCCCAGCTGGCGCCGCTCACCACGGGCCTTGGCGAGATCTTCATGTTCTCGGTGGCCTTCAAGCATCCCGATGGGAAGGGGGTGAGAGCCGTTGATGGCCAACCGGGTTGGCAATCGGACGGCGCTTATCTCACGCCCGAGGGTGAAAGGCTGACCACTGTGGTCGCCAAGGCTGCTTATCTGCGAACAGTCCAGGATTGGATCATCCGGCCGCAGATGCGCACCGTGCAGGGCGTCGCCGGCGTTGATTCCAACGGCGGCTATGTGAAGCAATATGTCGTCGAACCCAATCTGACCGCGCTTGCCTCCTACGGCATCTCGGTCACAGAGCTGGCCGACGCGCTCGAGCGATCGAACTTGTCCGCCGGCTCAAACTATGTCCGCCGTGCGGGTGAATCCTTCCTGGTGCGGGCGGACGCAAGACTACGCTCTGTTGCCGACATCGAGGAGGCAGTGATAGCCACGCGCGCGGGCATTCCGGTCAAGGTGCGCGACGTCGGACAGGTTGTCATCGGCGGGGCGGTCCGCACCGGCTCGGGCAGCGTCGCGGGATCGGAAGCCGTTATCTCGACGATCCTGATGCTGACCGGCCAGAACAGCCGCATCGTTGCCAACCGCGTCGCCGACAAGCTGACCGAGATCAATCGAACGCTGCCGCCTGATGTCGTTGCCGAACAGGCCTATAATCGCTCCAAGCTGGTCAGTGCTACGATCGCGACCGTCGAGAAGAACCTGATCGAGGGCGCACTGCTCGTCATCGTCGTGCTGTTCCTGCTGCTCGGCAATATCCGCGCAGCGTTGATCACGGCCGCGGTCATTCCGATCACCATGCTGATGACGGCCGCCGGCATGAACGAGCTTGGCGTATCGGGTAATCTCATGAGCCTGGGCGCGCTCGATTTCGGGCTCATCGTCGATGGTGCGGTGATCATCGTCGAAAATACGCTGCGTCGTCTGGCGGACCGCCAGCACCATGAGGGGAGGTTGCTCACTAAGACCGAGCGTCTTGCCGAAACTACCGAAGCGGCCCGCGAGATGGTGCGACCGACGGTATATGGTCAGGCGATCATCTTTCTCGTGTTCGTGCCGTTGCTCACCTTCCAGGGCGTGGAGGGCAAGACCTTCGCGCCGATGGCGATCACGCTGATGGTGGCGCTCGCCAGCGCTTTCATCCTGTCCATCACCTTTGTGCCGGCCATGGTCGCGCTGGCGGTGACCGGAAAGGTCAGTGAAACCGAGGTGAAGCCGATCCGCTGGTTCAAGGAGAAGTATCAGCCAGCACTGACCAAAGCGGTGGCGCGGCCAACGCCCTATATCCTGGGCGGCGTGGGCGTATTCGCGGCGGCCGTGCTGCTGTTCGGTACGCTGGGGCAGGAGTTCATGCCCCAACTCGATGAAAAGGACATCACGGTCACCAACTTCCGGATTCCCTCCGCCTCGATCGGCCAGTCGACCGCGATGCAGCTCGAGATCGAAAATGCGCTAAAGACACTGCCCGAGGTGGCGCTGGTCTTTTCCAAGAACGGCAATGCCGATCTCGGCACCGACCCCATGCCGCCCAACGCCTCCGATACCTATGTCATCCCCAAGCCGGAGAGCGAATGGCCTGCCGAGGTCAAATCCAAGGAAGATAT
>JBFXHW010000200.1:0-5575 GCA_050176605.1 Sphingobium sp.
CCGCCGACTGTCAGCCCCTCGATCAGCAGTGTAGGCTGGCCGACGCCGGCAGGAACGCTCTGGCCGCCCTTGCCGCACATGCCGATTCCCTCGTCGAGCGCCATGTCGTTGCCGATTCCCGCCACCTGGGTCATCGCGGTAGGCCCGTCGCCGATCAGCGTGGCGCCCTTGATCGGATCGCCGATCCTGCCGTCCTTCACGCGATAGGCCTCCGTGCAGGAGAAGACGAACTTGCCCGACACAATATCGACCTGTCCGCCGCCGAAGCTCTTGGCGAAGATGCCGTTTTTCACGCGGGAGAGAAGCTCTTCAGGGTCATCCTCGCCGCCACGCATGAAGGTGTTGGTCATGCGCGGCATCGGCGTATGGGCATAGCTTTCCCGCCTGCCGTTGCCGGTCGGCTCGACGCCCATCAGGCGGGCGTTCATCCGGTCCTGCATATAGCATTTGAGGACGCCATCCTCGATCAGCACCGTCTCATTGGTCGGGGTGCCCTCATCATCGATGGAGAGCGAGCCGCGACGCTCGAAAATCGATCCGTCGTCGACAACGGTCACGCCCTTCGCCGCGACCTGCTGACCTATCCGGCCCGAAAAGGCCGACGTGCCCTTGCGGTTGAAGTCACCTTCCAGGCCGTGTCCCACTGCCTCGTGCAGCAACACGCCGGGCCAGCCGGGGCCGAGCAGTACCGTCATCTCCCCGGCGGGTGCTGCGACCGAGCGGAGATTGACCTCAGCCTGTTTGAATGCTTCGTCGATCGCGCGCCGCCACACCGGTTCTTCCATGATACCGTCGTAGAGATAGCGTCCGCCGATGCCGAACGCTCCGCTTTCGCGCCGGCCATTTTCTTCGAGGATGATCGAGACGTTGAGGCGCACCAGCGGCCGTATATCGTTTGCGGTGAAGCCGTCGGCACGGACAATCTCGATCACCGACCAGCTTCCCGCGAGGCTGACCGAGACTTGCGCGACGCGTGGGTCCCTGGCCCTGGCTTCAGCGTCGATTTTCGCGCAGAGCGCAACCTTTTCGGCAAAGGGAACGAGTTCCAGCGGGTTTGCCTCGGTATAGAGGTGCCGGTTGGTGCGCGATGGCGGCGGGGCGGGCGACTGCTTCGAAGGATCGAGCAGGGCGAGCGTCTGGGCGGCGCGCGCTATTGCGGCCTGACTGATCTCGTTGGCATGGGCGAAGCCGGTCGTTTCGCCGGAAACGCCGCGCAATCCAAAACCCCTGTCGGTCGAATAATCCGCCGTCTTCAGTCGTCCGTCATCGAAACCGAAGCTCTCTGTCGCGATATACTGGAGAAAGAGCTCGCCATCGTCGCAGCCCTGAAGCGCGGTTGCGGTCAGCGCCTTTGCACTGTCGGGATCGAGCATGCCATCACGATAAAGAAGGCCGCGCGCATCGGTGAAGGAAGAAGACAGATCGGTCATAGGCAACCGATATAGAGATTGCCTGCCGCTATGCCAGTCCTATTGCGAGGAGGGAATGTCGGCCGGCCCGCCGGCGAGCACGAAGCGCCGGTCGCAATAGCCGCACTCGACATAGCCCTTCTCGTCGATCTCGAGGAACACGCGTGGATGGCCCAGCGCGGCGGGTATGTCGCTCGACCCATCGCAGGAAACGCGATGCTTGTTGGTGCGGATGGTTTCGGGCGGCTGGATCATGAGAGCGCCGATATCATTGCGCGAGGCCGGGGGCAATATGCCGTTTGCGCGCGCGCCATTCGCCGCTATGACGGCGCCATGGACAACGGGACAATATCGCAGAACGCCATAGAAATCACGGGGCTGACCAAGATCTATGCCGGCGGGAAGAAGGCGCTGGACGATGTAAGCCTCTCCGTGCCGCGCGGCATGATTTTCGGCCTGCTTGGCCCGAACGGCGCGGGCAAGTCGACGATGATCAACATTTTGGCCGGTCTCGTCACCAAGACGAGTGGCACCGCGCGAATCTGGGGCTTTGACGTCGACGTCAATCCCCGCAATTCCAAGAACAGCATCGGAATCGTCAATCAGGAGATATTGTTCGATCCGTTCTTCACGCCGTTCGAGACGCTGGAAAACCAGGCCGGATTTTACGGTGTGCCGAAGGCCGAGCGCAAGACGATGGAACTGTTGCGCGCCGTGCATCTCGATGACAAGGCGAACGCCTATGCCCGGACGCTTTCCGGCGGCATGAAGCGCAGACTGATGGTCGCCAAGGCGATGGTGCATTCGCCACCGATCCTTGTGCTGGACGAGCCGACAGCGGGCGTCGACATCATGCTGCGCCAGCAACTGTGGGATTATGTGCGGTATCTGAATGGGCAGGGCGTCACCATTGTCCTCACTACCCATTATCTGGAGGAAGCGGAGGAACTCTGCGATCGCATCGCGATCATTAATCATGGGCGCCTGATCGCCGACAAGCCGACAGGGGAACTTGTCGCCATGGCGCAGGAAAAGATCGTCACCGTCACCGTCGACACCGATATCACGCGCCTGCCGGAACATTCGTCGTTTGACCGGGTTGAAAAGACCGGAGAGCGGACGCTGGCAATCAGCTATAACAAGGAGCGCGCCAATGCGGGGCAAGTGCTGGCGGCAGTGGCAGACCTCGGGTTCAGGATCGTCGACGTGGCGACGCGTGAACCGGATCTTGAGGACGTGTTCCTGAACCTCACGGCCCAGGCGGCCTGACCGGACGAGGCGCTGCGGTGTCGATTCGCGAATTTGACGTCATCATCATCGGATCGGGCGCGGCTGGACTGACCGCCGCGATCAACCTCGCGCAGGACCGGCGCGTGCTGGTCATTGCCAAGGGCGCGCTCGACGGCGGATCGACCAACTGGGCGCAGGGTGGCATCGCCGCCGTTCTCGACGCTGGCGACAGTTTCGAGCAGCATGTCGAGGATACGATGATTGCCGGAGCGGGTCTCAACGATCGGGCCACGGTCGAATTTGTCGTGTCGGAAGCACCTGCGGCCATCGAGCGGCTTGCGGCGCTGGGCGTGCCATTCAACGACGGCGCGGAATTTGGCGAGCGCTGGCACCTGACCCGGGAGGGTGGGCACAGCCATCGCCGCATCGTCCATGTCGACGACGCGACCGGAGCGGCAGTGCAGAAGGCGCTGGTGAAGGCGGCGGAAGCCAACCCCAATATCACGCTTGCGCCGGACATGGTGGCGATCGATTTCATCACCTCGCGCCATGGCGAGAAATATTCGGGCGACGGCCATGTCTGGGGCGTTTACGCGTTCAATCGCAAGACCAGACACGTCGATGCGTTCGTTGGCAAGGCGACGATATTGGCGACCGGCGGGGCAGGGCGCGCCTATCTTTTCTCGACCGCGCCGCGCGGTGCGACCGGCGACGGCATTGCCATGGCGTGGCGCGCGGGCTGCCGCGTGTCCAACATGGAGATGAACCAGTTCCACCCGACCTGCCTCTATAATCTCGATGTCAAGAATTTCCTGATTACCGAGGCGGTGCGGGGCGAAGGTGGCCTTTTGAAGCTGCCGCCCGGCGTTCCCGGCGGCGGCAAGCGTTTCATGGACCGGTTCGACAGGCGCGGCGAGCTTGCTCCGCGCGATGTCGTCGCACGCGCGATCGACCATGAGATCAAGCGACTTGGTCTGGATTATGTCCATCTCGACATCAGCCACAAGGGCCCGGAGTTCGTGAAGGAGCATTTTCCGACCATTTATGCCCGGCTGCTCGATCTCGACATCGATATCACGCAGGAGCCGATCCCGGTCGTTCCGGCCCAGCATTATACCTGCGGCGGCGTCATAATCGATCTGGATGGCCGAACGGATTTGCCCGGCCTCTATGCGGCGGGCGAGGTTACCGAGAGCGGGCTCCATGGCGCCAATCGGCTCGCCTCCAACTCCCTGCTCGAATGTTTCGTGTTCGGCGAGGCGGCAGCCCGGCATATTCGCGCGCATTGGGACGAACTGCCTACTCCACCGCCGATCCTGCCATGGGACGAGAGCCGCGTTGCGGATTCGGACGAAGAGGTGATCGTCCAGCACAACTGGAAGGAAATTCGCCGGTTCATGTGGGACTATGTCGGCATCGTCCGCACCACGAAGCGGCTGGAGCGCGCCAAGCATCGCGTCGACTTGCTCGCTTCGGAAGTCGATGAATATTATGGCAACTTCAGGGTGACGCCGGACCTTATTGAACTGCGCAATCTGGTCGAAGTCGCGCGGCTCGTCATTCGGTCCGCGCTCCACCGAAAGGAAAGCCGGGGCCTCCACTATACTCTGGACTATCCCGACATGTTGCCGGTGGCGAGGGACACGGTGCTGGCGCCCTGATCAGGAGGGGCGCAACTCTCCGGTAACGACATCAGCGCCGCGTCTATCGCGCGAACGCGGGACGATACGCATGAGAAAGCGCTTGATCGCGCTCGTCCGCTGTTCGATCAGGAGGAAACTGGCGATACCGGTGAGGATGACGCCGGCGGCGGTCATGAAGGCCATCAGATAGAGGATTGCATGCGGCAGGCTGCGATCGAACCCGGAGATGATTGCGACGCCGATATTCTGGTGAAGCAGATAGGTCGAGTAGCTCGATAGCCCGATCCACAGGATCACGGGGTTCCTTAGCGGCCGTAGCCAGTCGCGCCGGTATATGAACAGCGTGAAGACGCCGAAGAAAAGGGTGGTCGCAAAGGCGCCATAGAGGTCCTTCGTCATGATGATCGCGGCAACCAGGCAGGCCAGGAGCGCTAGCAGTTTCCTCCTGCCGTAGCCGTCGGCATAGGCACTGTGAAACAGGACGCCCGCCGCGAACAGCGCAATATGACGGGACAGAAACGCAATGTCCCATGCCTTCGCAAGTGACTCAAGTCGCAGGCCCAGCAAGGCCGCATAGACACTCCAGGTCGCCGCCGCGAACAGGAAGAAGCATATGACGAACAGGCGGCGGGAACCGGTCAGGAAATAGAGCAGCGCAGCCCAGAAATAGAAGCGAATTTCCACGAACATCGTCCAGTAGGCACCGTCGATATAATCCGCGCTGGGAAACAGCCATTTCCAGAGCTGGGGCGTCGTGAATGTCAGAGAGGGGAGGAAGCCGATAACCGGGACGCGGCGAAATTCGGTGAAAGGATTGTCGATCAGGCGCATCGCGATGAAGGTGATGATCGAACATATCAGCATCGCGGGCCATAGCCGGGAGAAACGGCGTATTCCGAATTCCCAGATCGTGGCGCTTTTCGACAAGGTCATGGCGATCACGAAACCGGAAACCATGAAGAAGAGATGGACTCCGAACCCGCCATGAGACCAGAGGGGAGGATAGGGGTAGAAGTCCGGAAAACGCGAGAAATAGTGGGACGCGATGATCATGAGGATGGCCACGCCGCGCAGGCCGTCCAGTTCCGCGAGCCGATATTTGTCCATTTGCCCCCCGGAGCCGTTTCCCGACTTCACGCTGCCCCGAATGATCGAGAGCCGGGAAACAATGATTGATCCTGAGTTGACCGACGCGTGTCAAGAACAGTTGGGTCCAGAAGCGTACATTATGAGACATTGCGTGCCGGGGTGTCGCCAATCGGCCGATTGGCGCAAATTTCTTGTTCGCAGGGG
>JBFXHW010000201.1:0-5566 GCA_050176605.1 Sphingobium sp.
TCGATTGTACGGCGAGCATAGCTGCCGGTGAAGACCAACTCGTGCGGGCCCGTCCGGCGCGCCTTGGCATCGGCTCGTGCGGCATCGACCCGAGAACGAGCGGCAACTACGCTGGGGTGATTGTCGAGCGCCGCGTTGACCAAGGCCTCATCGGGGAGGCCGGGTTCGGCGGACAGCGGCGCGGCCAGCACTGCAAGAGGAAGAAGGAAAACGGACAGGCGCATCGGCTCAGCTTACCTCCGCTATATGGTCACGATCGCCCGCAGATCTCTCCGCTGGGCTTTCGCCAAACCGTTCATAGAGGATGGGAAGCAGGACCAGCGTCAACAGGGTCGCCGAGATCAGGCCGCCGATCACGACAATCGCCAGGGGTTTCTGGATTTCTGATCCCGGCCCGGTTGCGAAAAGCAAGGGAACGAGGCCGAATGCCGCAATCGTCGCCGTCATCAGCACCGGGCGAAGGCGCCGTTCCGCGCCGCGCCGCACTGCCTCGGTCAGCGGCATGCCCTCTTCGCGCAATTGACGGAAATAGCTGACCATCACCAGCCCGTTCAGTACGGCGATACCGAGCAGAGCGATGAAACCGACGGAGGCTGGCACGGAGAGATACTCTCCCGACAGGGCCAGCGCGATCATGCCACCGACCATTGCGAAGGGAATGTTGGTGAGGATCAGGACAGATGCGCGGATCGACCCCAGCGTGAAATAGAGGATCCCGAAGATCATCAGGATGGAGATCGGCAACACCACCGCCAGGCGGGCGGACGCGCGCTGCTGATTTTCGAATTGCCCGCCCCAGACCAGCCGGTAACCGGGCGGCAGCTCGATAGTGCGGCCGATGTCAGCCTTTGCCTCATCAACATAACCGACAAGATCTCGACCGGAAACGAAGGCCTGGATCATGGCGAAGCGCGATCCGTTCTCATGCTCCAGCTTGACCGGTCCTTCCACTCGACTGACCCGTGCGAGATCGCTGGCACGGACGAGCTGTCCCTCCGGGGTGCGATAGAGCCGGTCGGCGAACGCCTGCGGCGTGGTCCGGCCTGCCTCGCCAGCCCGAAGCACGATTGGCACGCGGCGATTGCCCTCGGCCACAACGCCCGCATGCACGCCTTCAATCTGTGCCCGCATCATGTCCTGAAGATCGTTGATCGGCATGCCCATGCGACCGGCGGCCACCCGGTCGATATCGAACTGCAGATAATCAACCCTGTCGTTGGCGACGGTCATGGCCTCGGCCGTGCCTTTAATGGTTTCGAGGCGAGCCTGAATAGCACCGGCGAGCCGTGCCAGTTCGTCGAGATCCGGGCCGAAAAGTTTAATTGCAAGGTCACCGCGCGCGCCGCTCAGCATTTCGGAGGTGCGCATCTCAATTGGTTGCGTATAGGCGGGCTCGATGCCGGGAAACTGACCAAGCACCTCACGCAACCTGTCGAGCAGCCACTCCTTGTCCGGTACGCGCCATTCGTCGCGCGGCTTCAGGACGAGAAATGTGTCGGTTTCATTCGGGCTCATCGGGTCGAGGCCCAACTCGTCCGAGCCGACACGGGCGATCACCTCCCTGACCTCCGGCACCTGTTCCAGAATAGCGCGCTGCACCTTCATGTCGCCTTCAACACTATGCTCGAGCGAGATCGACGGCAGCTTCGTCAGCTGGACGATGACAGATCCTTCATCCATGGTGGGAAGGAAGGTCTTTCCCGTCACCATATAGGCGCCCACTGTGACTGCGAGCGCTGCCCCGGCGATGCTCGCGACCAGCCGCTTATGGCCGAATGACGTTTCCAGCAGCCGGGAATAGGCAGGGGCGATCCGGCGCATCAGCCACGGCTCATGATGTCCGCCCTTCACCCGCAGCAGGTAAAAGGACAGGACCGGGATGAGCGTGAGCGACAGCAGCAGCGCGGAAAGCAGTGCCAGCACGATGGTGAACGCGACGGGGGAGAATAGTTTCCCCTCCAGCCCCTGAAGCGTCAGGAGCGGCAGAAAGACCAGCGCGATAATGAACATGCCCGATGCGACGGGCTTTGCCACCTCCGCCGTGGCGACAAACACATTGTGCAGTTTGCCGGACTTCACATGCTTTCCGTCGCTCAGGCGCTCAACGACATTTTCGACGACCACCACCGCACCGTCTACCAGCATTCCCACGGCGATCGCGAGGCCGCCAAGGCTCATCAGGTTCGCGGTCAGGCCAATAGCGCGCATGGAGATGAAGGTCAGGAGCGCAGCCATTGGCAGAGCGAGCGCCACGATAACCGAAGCACGGAAATCGCCCAAAAAAAGCAGCAAGAGGATCACGACCAGGATGGTTGCCTCAAGTAACGCCTCTTCTACCGTGCCGACGGCGCGGCCAATCAGATTGGACCGGTCATAGAAGACAGAGATCTCCATGCCTTGTGGCAGGCTGGGCTTGACCTCCTCCAGCCGTTGTTTGACGCCGTCCACGACCTTGCTGGCATCCGCGCCGCGCAGACCGATCACCAGCCCTTCGACGGCCTCGCCCGTGCCATCCTTCGTCACGGCGCCATAGCGCGTGAGGCCGCCCGTGCGGACCGTGGCGACATCGCCGACCCGGACGACCGCGCCGCCGGAGGTCTTTACGACGATGGAGGCGAGGTCATCGAGCGTGCGGATGGCGCCGGTGGATCGCACGATCAGCGCCTCATCGCCGATTACTAGCCGTCCAGCGCCGTCATTGCGGTTGGCGCTCTCAATAGCGGCGGCGAGGTCGTGCGTTGTCAGGTTTGCCGTCGCCAGCGCCGCGTTGTCGGGCGCAACCTCAAAAGTTTCGACATGGCCGCCGAGTGCGTTGACGTCGGCGACGCCCGGCACGGTCCTTAACGCCGGGCGGATGACCCAGTCCAGCACGCGTCGTTTTTCGGAAAGGCTTTGCGGCCCCTCCAGCGTGAACATATACATGTCGGAAAGCGGCGTGGAAATCGGCGCCATGCCGCCGCTGACGGTATCGGGGAGGTCGCCCATCACTGAATTCAGCCGTTCCGCAACCTGGCTGCGCGCCCAATAGATATCGGCGCTGTCCTTGAAATCGATGGTGATGTCGGCAATCGCGTATTTGGCGACCGACCGCAGCACCGTCTGGTCGGGAATGCCAAGCATCTCCATTTCGATCGGGGTGATGACGCGGCTTTCCACCTCTTCCGGTGTCATGCCGGGCGCCTTGAGAATGATCTTTACCTGGGTCGAGCTGATGTCGGGAAAAGCATCAATCGGCAGGTTGACGAATGACCAGGCACCGATGCCTGCCAGCAGCGCGGCCAATCCAAGCACCGCCAGACGGAGCGACAGTGCCTTTTCGACAAGGGTGCGAAGCATCGCCGTCTTACTCCGCCGTCATGGCCTTGAGTTCGGCGATCGAACTGGTGGCGACGATTTCTCCGGCCTTCAGCCCATTTGAAATCACCGCTCGCGTGCCTGTGTCGGCGGCAAGGCTGACCTCCCGGGGGGTGAAGGTCCTGCCCGTCTTCACGAACACATGGTCCTTGCCGCCTATCAGCGTCACGGCACCCGACGGGACGGATACGCCCTTGCGGGAAACAGGGCCGCTGATTGTTGCCATTACATTCTTGCCCGCGATCAGCCCCTGCGCATTTGCGATGCGGGCCTTGGCCATGATCGAACGGGTTGCGGGATCAATTGATGGGGCTACGGAAAGAATCTGGCCGGTGACGGTTGTCGATTTGCCGTCGGCGGTGTCGAACGGCACCTCTATTGCCATGCCCGGCCGCACATCGGGGGCCAATCGTTCGGGCAATTGCAGGTCGAGACGATAGGCCGCAGCGTTTTCGATCACGAAGGGCGCGGTCATGGCATCGACTGGTCCACCGGTTTCGATCGCGACATGCGCGACCCGACCTGCAATCGGAGAGCGAAGCGTCATGCCGCCATCGGCGCCTGCTCCAGCAAGCGAGGCGAGCCGGCGGTTCTCGGCAACGGAGGCGTGGGCCTGCCGCAGCTTTGTTCTGGCTTCGTCCGCACGAGCCCTCGCGATGATCCCTTCGCTGGCTAGCTGGTCCATACGCCGAGACTGCGTCTCCGCCATGTCGAGTTCGGCCTGCGAGCGGACAAGATCACCGCGAATCTGGACGGGCTCCGCTGCCTTGATGAACGCCAGCGGTTGTCCGTTGGCCACAGCCTGGCCCTCGATAACAAATATGCGTACCGCCGCACCGGGAAACGGGGCGGTCACTGCGACACGAGCCTCGGGAGGCAGGACGATCTGGCCTGGGACGGTGCCCAGCGGGATATTGTCCGCTACGGTTGCTTTGGCAGTCGTGATCTCCAGCTTCGCGAGTGGATCCTTGCCGTCCGCGGCGTTCTGCGTCGCGCTGTCGGTGCCGCCCGAGCAGGCGGGAAGCAGAACGAAGAGGCTACTGGCAAGCAGCGCAGTGAAAGAACGGGGTTTCATGGCCGCAGCCATGGCAGACGAAGCTGACACCAACTTGTCAATCTGGCAGGTTATTGTCAGTTTTCTGTGGTAGGAAGCCGGAACGGAAGAAGGGCATGACAGGAGGGAGACAGGTTTGCGCCTGCTGCTGGTAGAGGATGATCCGGAGCTTGGCCGCAGGCTGAGCGAACGCCTTCGCGGAGTGAATTTCGCGGTCGACCTTGCCACCAGCCGGGCGGATGCGGAAAGCTGGCCTGACCTGGACAAGATGGCGGCGATAGTTCTCGATCTCGGTCTGCCAGATGGTGACGGGATAGACCTGCTGCGTCACTGGCGCGGACAACGTGTCGATTGCCCGATAATCATCCTGACTGCTCGTGGCAGCTGGCAGGACAAGGTCGAGGGGTTGAACGCGGGCGCTGACGACTTTGTCGTCAAGCCGGTGCGCTTCGAGGAACTGATCGCGCGGCTCAATGCCCAGTTTCGGCGGCATCGCGGCAAGCGCGATAATGTGCTGAAAGTGGGAAATGTGCTGCTTGATCCGGTAACGCAGATGGTTGAACTGGATGGCATGCCGCTCTCGCTCAGCCGTCAGGAATTTCGCCTGCTGCATCTTTTCATGCGTCGGGTGGGACAGGTGCTACCGCAGGCGGATATCCTCGAAAATCTCTATGAGCTGGAGGCGGAACGCGAACTCAACACGGTGGAAGTGCTGATCGGGCGGCTCCGCCGCAAGATCGGTCGCGACAAGATCACGACCCTGCGCGGCATGGGATACCGGTTCGAAACATCAACAGGCGATCTGGCATGACAGCCAGGATTTCGGGCAGTTTGCGGTTCCGCTTCCTGCTGGCGATCATGCTTTGGGTAATTTTGGGGATCGGGGCGATATGGTTGTCGGCAACGAGCGTTTTCGAAGCGCATGTCGTACAGTCCTATCATGAGGAACTGGACGTTCATGTCCGCGAACTGGGCCGGCTCACGCGCATCGGAAAAGATGGGCAGCCGGAACTGACTCGCCCACTTTCCGACCCGCGTTACGAAGAGCCGCTGTCGGGGTTCTATTGGCAGATCACATCGCCTGGAAAGCGGAGCTTGCGCTCGGAATCGTTGACGCGCGGTGCGCTGAACGAAGATGTCGCTCACTCGCCGCAAATC
>JBFXHW010000202.1:0-5534 GCA_050176605.1 Sphingobium sp.
GCCTGCGATTCCGAGATACATCTTGCCTTTTCTCCTCTGCGACAGGGCCAGCTAGATCAAAATCCCCCCGCGTCGCAAGTACTCGGCTCGTTCCTCTCGCCAAGCGGCCTCGCCCTTGCTATCCGCGCTACATGACCGACTTCGCCGATCCGTTCGACAGCATCAAAAATCACCCGTTCGACGAGGCGCTTTCCCAGCGTTACCTTGTCTATGCGCTATCGACCATCACCGCGCGCTCGCTGCCCGACCTGCGCGATGGGCTGAAGCCGGTTCACCGCCGCCTGCTGTGGGCGATGCGGCTTTTGAAGCTGGAGCCGGGCGGGGCGGCGCCTGATGTGCTGACGGTCAATCCCGCTCGTAATACAACAGCTTACAAAAAGTGCGCGCGCGTCGTCGGCGATGTGATCGGCAAATATCACCCGCATGGCGATGCATCGGTTTATGACGCGATGGTGCGTCTGGCGCAGGATTTCTCGCTGCGCACACCGCTGGTCGACGGACAGGGCAATTTCGGAAATATCGACGGCGATAACGCCGCCGCGATGCGCTATACAGAGGCGCGGCTGACGCAAGCGGCGGCCGACCTGATGGCCGGGCTCGATGAGGGCACGGTCGAGTTCCGTCCGACCTATAATGGCGAGGAAGAAGAGCCGGAGGTCTTTCCCGGCCTGTTCCCCAACCTGCTGGCCAACGGCGCGGCCGGGATCGCGGTCGGCATGGCGACGAGCATTCCACCCCACAATGTCGCCGAAATCATCGATGCGGCGACGCTGCTGATCGATCAGCCCTCAACGGACCATGCGCAACTGATGGAGATCGTTCGCGGACCCGATATGCCGACCGGCGGCAGGCTGGTCGATCCTCTGTCCGTGATCTCGGAGGCCTATGCGACGGGGCGCGGATCGCTGCGCGTGCGCGCTAAATGGCACAAGGAGGATGAGGGGCGAGGCCAGTGGCTCGCGGTCATTACGGAAATCCCGTTTCAGGTGCAAAAGTCCAAGCTGATAGAGCAGATCGCCGGACTCATTACCGAAAAGAAGCTGCCGATATTGGCGGACGTCCGCGACGAGAGCGATGAGGCGATCCGCATCGTGCTGGAACCGCGTGCGCGGACCGTCGAGCCGGATGTCCTGATGGACAGCCTCTTTCGCCTGACCGATCTCGAAACACGCTTCGGGCTCAACATGAACGTGCTCGACGCCAGCCATACACCCCGCGTCATGGCACTGAAAGACGTCCTGACCCAGTGGCTTGCGCATCAGATCGAGGTGCTGGTCCGGCGTGCGCAGCATCGGCTGGACAGGATCGCCGCGCGGCTGGAGCTGCTCGACGGCTATATCATCGCTTATCTCAATCTTGACCGGGTGATCGAGATCATCCGCACGGAGGATGAACCCAAGGAAGTGATGATGGCCGAGTTCGGCCTGACCGACCGTCAGGCCGAGGCCATCCTCAACATGCGTCTGCGCAGCTTGCGCAAGCTGGAGGAGATGGAGCTAAGGCGTGAACCTGCCGAGCTGCTGAAGGAGCGCGAAGATCTGGAAAAGCTCGTCGCCAGCAAGGACCGGCAGAAGACGCGGCTGAAAAAGGATCTGGCGGAGCTGCGGAAGCGCTATGCGCCGGAGACCGAACTGGGGCGGCGTCGCACGGCGATCGAGGAGGCAGCCCCCGCGCGGGAAATCCCGCTTGAAGCGATGATTGAGCGGGAGCCTATCACTGTTATCCTGTCGCAGCGCGGTTGGATTCGCGCGATGAAGGGGCATGTCGATCTGGGTTCGACAGAGACGCTGAAATTCAAGGAAGGCGACGGTCCGGCCTTTTCCTTCCATGCGCAGACGACAGACAAGCTCCTGCTGGCCTGTGCCAACGGCCGGTTTTACACGCTGGGTGCAGATAAGCTGCCCGGCGGGCGCGGTTTCGGTGAACCTGTTCGCCTGATGGTCGATCTCGATAACGACACGGAGATCGTCGCGCTGATGTCGGCGCGCGCGGGCGGCAAGATGCTGCTCGTGGCCAGTGACGGTCGGGGCTTTGTGGCTGCAATGGACGAGACGGTTGCCGAAACGCGCAAGGGCAAGCAGGTTGTCAACCTGCGCGACGGGCAGCGGCTGGCGGTGCTCTATCCCGTCGCGGAAGGGCACGACAGCGTCGCCGTGATCGGCGAGAACCGCAAGCTCATTATATTTGCGCTGTCGGAGCTGCCGGAAATGACGCGGGGGCAGGGTGTGCAGCTTCAGCGTTATCGTGACGGCGGTCTTTCCGATGCCATTACATTCCGTCTCGCAGATGGATTGAGCTGGGCGATGGGGGGCGAAAGTGGCCGCGTTCGCACCGAAACGGACCTTGCGTCCTGGCGAGTGGCGCGAGGCGCGGCCGGTCGAATGCCTCCTACGGGATTTCCGCGAAATAACCGTTTCGCATGAAGCGGTTGCGGGCGGAAGGGTTTATGTTTTCGCCTTCGATCTTAACGACATGAAAAGAAATGAATTATATTGGTCAGGGCTGAATTGAGGCAGGGCTCGTTCGGTCGCGGCTTTTCGTTGCACCATGTTCGAGGCAACAGGGTACGAAAACAGGTCAATATCGTCGATATGGAAGGTTTGCCATCAGCATCCTGGATCGGAAAGGACTTTGTGCCGGACGGCCAGACTGCGCGCCCGCCAAAGGCTGGAGGCAATGCCACTTCCCCATGGCTCGCAGCCCTGCCCTATCCGGCATCGCTCGTCCGCCTTTGCGGCGATGCGATTGGTTTCGACGAGTGGAATGCGCTCTTCGCACGACATTTTCCGGTCCTGATCGATGATACCTTCCTCGGCGACCCGCAGTGGCGGGTGGATTTCTGGGCGGAACTGACCGCTTTTGCCCATTCGAGACAGATCACCAGCCGGTTCGAGATCGAACGCACGGGGCCGCTCGGCATAGAGGCCTTTGCCTGTTCGCTGGCGTGGGTGAAGGGCGACGGCCCCGGCGGTGATCGGATCCTGGTCAGCGCGGTCGATCGTACCGCTGACCGCCGGATCGAGGAGAGCCTGCGTCGCGAACTTATCTCCGACACGCTGACTTCTCTCCCCAACCGGGTGGGATTCGGCGAAGCGGTCGAGATGCTGCTTGAAAGGAACGACCTGCCCAAGGGTACGCGTGTCGCGGTGCTGATCGTCGACCTGATGCGCTTCTCGCGCATCAACGAGGCGCTGGGGACGATGGCAGGCGACGAACTCATTCTCGCCGTTGCCGCCCGTTTCAAGGGCGCAGTGGGCAATATGGTCACGCTGGCCCGTATCGGCGGCAATGAATTCGGCATTTGTCATCCGGCGCCCAACGGCATCAAGGATGTGAAGGCCGTGGTCGCCAGAGTGAGGGACGCGGTCGCCAATCCCATTCGCCTCGCCAACCTCGAAATATCACTCAACCTCGCCATCGGCTGTTCGCTCGCGCCGATTGAGGAGGCGGAAACGGACGAGCTGATCCGCCAGGCACAGGCCGCTGCCCGTGTCGCGAAGCGATCCGACAGACTGGAGATATTTCGCCCCGGCGAGCTGGGCGTGGTACGTCAGCGCTTCCTGCTCGAAAGCCGGCTGCGCGACGCGCTGGATGCCGGCGCGCTTCACTTGCAATATCAGCCAATCATCGAACTGAGTTCGCAACAGGTGACGGGATTCGAGGCGCTTTCGCGATGGGAAGATCCGGATCTCGGGACGGTTTCGCCGCACGACTTCATCCCGGTCGCTGAAGAGTCAGGACTGGTCGTTAAGCTGGGCCGCTGGGCGCTTCATCAGGCGATGCGGCAGCTTACGGTCTGGGACGAGGCATTCGGCGGGACGGTTCCGCTCAAGATGAACGTAAACCTCTCTCCCATTCAGATGGCGCGCGACGATGTTCTGGACATGATCCGCAAGTCGCTGGCGCGTCATAATGTGGACGGTCGCCGGCTCATGATCGAGCTTACCGAAAGCGCGATCGTGACCGATCCGGAAAGCTGCAGGCTCCTGCTGGAGTCGCTCAAGAAACAGAATATTGCGATCGCGATGGACGATTTCGGGACCGGATTTTCCAACATGGCGAGTTTGCAGAGCCTGCCCATCGACCTTCTGAAGATCGACCGGAGCTTCGTTTCGGGGATGCAAACGGATCAGGACAAGCTTGCGATCATCCGCGCCATCCTGTCACTGGCGAGGGCACTGGGCATGAGCACCACCGCCGAAGGTATCGAAAATGCGACCGAGGCTGAAATGCTGCGCGACATGGGCTGCACTTACGGTCAAGGTTATTATTTCGCGCGGCCGATGATGGCCGACAAAGCCTATGATTACTGGCTTTCCCGCAGAAAAGCCGACACCTGATTTTTCGCGAGGGACAGCGTTCGCGCGCGGTCAGGAAAATCTTCCGCGATCCAGTCCTCCCTGACCAATGCCAGCAGCCGTGCCACATCCGGTCCGGCCTCAACGCCCAGACCGATGATATCCCGTCCGCCGACCGGAAATTCCGGGATAGACCATGATGCCAGTTCAGCGACATCCCGCGCGTCGTCCGTGCCGTTCAGCAGGATCTGATCGATCGCGGTTTCGCGGCCAAGGCGAAAGGCGAGTTCACGCACATTGCGGTGGGGCGGCGCCGGCGCGAGTGCCGCGGCGATCCGTTTCCTCGCCTTGTTGGAGAGCTTGAGCCGGGCCGCGATCTGTTCGCCGCAATCGGCATCGGGCGGCAGCAGCGCGGCGAGGCGGACGAGTGGAGATGAGGCGGTCGCGTCTGCCGCCTGCTCGCGCTCTATCAGGCGGCGCATGCGGGTGAGCCCGATGGAGCCGATTTCCGGCAAGACCGGCTTGAAAATCCCGCCGTCGATCATCAGGCCGACGACGTCTGCCGGATCGGGAAGGGAGAGCAGTTTCAGCAACTCGTCGGCTATCCTTTCGCGGGAAAGCGCCATCAGGCTGTTCGCCCCGGCGACACAGGCGGAATATGCCTGTTCGTCGGGCGGGAGCGTGCCGAAGCGCGTCAGAAAGCGGAAATAGCGCAATATGCGCAGATGATCCTCCGCAATGCGCTGCGCGGGATCGCCGATGAAGCGCACGCGCCGCGAGGGTAGATCGTCGAGGCCGCCGAAATAATCATGAACCGTGCCGCTGCGGGGCTCGGCATAAAGGGCGTTGATAGTGAAATCGCGCCGCGACGCGTCGGCGCGCCAATCCTCGGTGTAGGCAATGGTTGCCCGCCGTCCATCCGTGCTGACGTCGCAGCGCAGCGTTGTGATCTCAACCGGGCGGTGGTCGATCACGGCGGTCACAGTGCCATGGGTGATGCCGGTGGGGACAACCTTGATACCGGCGGCCTCCAGCCGCTGTGTCACCGCTTCGGGCGTCAGGCGCGTGGCCAGATCGATATCGCTGACGGGAAGGCCGAGTAGCCCGTCGCGCACGGCGCCGCCGACCAGCCGTACCGCGTCCTCGCCGGAACCGAGCAGTTCGCACAGCCGGTCGAAGCCGGGACGGTGACGCCATGGCGCCTCAGGCAGGATCTGTGTTGTCATAGCCCAGCCG
>JBFXHW010000203.1:0-5504 GCA_050176605.1 Sphingobium sp.
CCTGCGTGCCGACAGGCACCTTGATGACGAGGTCCTCGCCGCCAGCTCCAGTACGGCTCTTGCCAGCTCCCGGTTGGCCGCGCGGCGCCTTGAAATGCTGGGTATAGCGGAAATCGATGAGCGTGTTCAGGCCGGCCACCGCCTCGAAGATGATGTCGCCACCCTTGCCGCCATTGCCGCCGTCTGGGCCACCATATTCGATATATTTTTCGCGCCGGAAACTGACCGCGCCCGGGCCGCCCGCGCCGGAGCGGACATAAATCTTTGCCTGATCGAGAAAATGCATGCGCGCGTTTATCGCGCCTTGGTCGGTTTATCCAGACAAGATCGGGGGACGCGGCCCCGTGCCGCGCCCGTCCGTTCAGGCGGTGGCGTGATTTCGACGAGAACCGCCAGGCCCCTTACGGCGCATTGTCGCGCCGATGCCCGCGAAGCCGACAATCAGCATTGACCATGTGGCGGGCTCGGGAACGGCGCTGATCTGATAGCCGTCGGTCAGCGTGTTGAGGAATGAGACCAGATAGGATTTCTCCCAGCTGTTGAGCGGAAGGTTGCCCAGCTCGTCTACATTCATCTGGTCGGGGAATTCCGCCGCGGGCCAGCAATGCAGCGCCGTCGCGTCGGCCGCTGATGTGCCAGTGCCGACGCATTCTGCCTTCACGTCGCGGGTCGCATAGAAATCGACGACCTGATCGAGCGAGTCGAAATAGCCATTATGGCCATAAGGTGCGGTGATGCCGATATTGCGCAGTGTTGGCACCTTGAAGGCCCCATAGAGGCTTTCATCCCCGACGATACCGCCAAGGCCGAGATCGAGAAAGCTCACGCCATCGGGATTGAATTCCTCAGGCATGGTCAGAAAGCCGCTGTCGTAATTTTTCGGAATGCCGATATTGTCATAGGTGAAGTCAGTGAACAGCGGCAGTTCGCCGCCGGGGCCGACCTCGCTGATATGGCAGGCCGCGCAGTTGCCCTTCTCCGGATCGTTGAACAGGGCCAGGCCGCGTTCCTCCGTGATCGAAAGCTTCACCTGACCCTGCAAATAATAGTCGTATTTGGAGGAAAAGGGCGACAGTTCGGGTGAGCGCTCATATTCAGCGATCGCCTGCGCGATCTTGCCATAGGCCGCATCGACGTCGTCGAATATCGTTTCGCCATAAAGGGCGGCAAAAGCCGAAGCGTTCGCGCCCGACTGAAGCTTGCCGACCACATCGGCGGGGCTGGCATTACCCATCTCGACCGGATTGAGGAACGGGGCCTTGGCCTGATCCTCCAGCGTAGCCGCACGGCCGTCCCAGAACTGCCCGCCGACATAGAGGCCTTCCTCATTGTCATAGCTGAAGATCGGGCTGTAGGCCGCATACATGGCGCTCGGCGTGTTGCGGTTGCCGAACAGATCCGGATTGTCACCCGCCGATGTCGGGAACTGGAAACCGGGATCGGTGAAGGCGCTCGTGGGCATATGGCACGATCCGCAGGCCTGGGTGCCTTTGTTCGACAGGCTGGTGTCGAAGAACAGCGCCTTGCCGAGGGATTGCTCCGCCGTCAGTGTTCCGGCGCTGGCCATGGTTCCTGGCATCGCGCCGATGCACGACAATGCCGCGGCAGCAAATATAGATGCGCGCGTCAGAAGTGTGGACCGCTTTCCCGCAAGTATAGCAAGCATGAATAACCCCCTTGTCTTAGGGAATCATCTCAAACTTGAATTACAAAAGCGAGACACTTCACTATAAATTAATTTCTACCGCTTGTCCCGCTATGGTACCCTTGGTGGAATTCACGCGGCCACCAGCGTGCGGTCTATATAAAGTTCCTGCGCGGGGTCGGCACGTTGCGGGAGGGCGCCACTATCTTCATATACTATATAGTCGACATCCTCGCCGCGTACGGAACTGTAATGCCTTTCATGCCCGCCGGTCGGGCGGAAGCCCAACTTACGCAGCACCCGGCTCGACGCATGATTGTCGGCCGCGTGGCAGGACGTGATCGTTCCAAGGCTGGTCGACCGCGCGATCCGCATCACGGCATCCGCCGCTTCCGTCGCGAAGCCCAGCCCCCAGAAGGGCCTTGCTATCCAGTATCCCAGTTCGAGTCTTTCGTCGGTTCCGGCGTGAATGCCGCATCCACCCACCAGACGCGGTGCGCCCCGGGTGCGGCTGAAGATCAGGAGTTGGGGTTGTCTGGGGTTCCAGCCGTTGGCGAGAAACGCCTGTGCTTCGTCCAGACCATATGGATAGGGAACGCGGGTCAGATTTCCGATGATGGCCGGATCGGCGATCGCGTCGGCAAGGGCCGGGGCGTCTTCGGCCCAGCCGGGCCGCAGCAGCAGTCTTTCAGTACGCGAAAACATGGTCTTATCCTCTCTTTATATCGCTGCCCTTGCCGCATTGCGTTACAACTTAGCGACGAAAAAGGGTGAACGGCGCGTTCGTGCCCTGATATGTGTCATCCATGCGGCGGGACGAGCCTCAGGCACCGGAACGGCAGGCAAAACAAAAGGGGCGTCCCTCGTGCGAGGCGCCCCTTGTTGCCGACTCGGGCCGGCTGTCGGATCACTGGTCCGGGACGTCTCAGGGACGACCCGGTTCTGGATCGTCCGTTTATTCGGCGGCTTCCGCCATCATGTCGACCGAAACATATTTGCGGCCGAGCTTTCCATCGTGAAATACCACACGACCCTCGGAGAGCGCAAACAGCGTGTGGTCCTTGCCCATGCCGACATTACGACCGGGATACACGCGGGTGCCGCGCTGGCGGATGATGATGTTGCCGCCGATCACGTGCTGACCGCCGAACTTCTTCACGCCGAGGCGCTTGCTTTCCGAATCGCGACCGTTGCGCGACGAACCGCCAGCTTTCTTATGTGCCATCTCTCAAGACTCCTTGAAACTCGTGCGGGCTCAGGCCTCGGCTGCCGCTTCGGCGCCATCGTCCTTGGCAGCGGCCTTCTTCGGCGCTGCCTTCTTCTTCTCTTCGCCGATCGCCACGATCTTCAGGATCGTGTGACGCTGGCGATGGCCGTTGCGGCGCCGATAATTGTGCCGGCGGCGCTTCTTGAACACGATCACCTTCTCGCCCTTCGCCTGAGCGACGATTTCGGCCGAAACGGTGAGGCCTTTCGTGTCCTTCAGCTCGGCGCCTTCGCCGGCGAGCAGGACATCGTCCAGCGTTATCGTGTCGCCGGCGTCACCCGCCAGCTTCTCGACGACTATCTTGTCTCCTGCGGCAACGCGATACTGCTTGCCGCCTGTGCGCACGACAGCGAACATGGCTTTATCTCTTCATCCAAAACTGCTTAGCGCGTGGCTCATGGGCTCGGCCCACGGGCTGCCGCGCGGAAAGTGGGCCGTTAGTGGATCGGCGGAGCGCTGTCAACCTGCTTGGCATGGCATTGTCCGATGAAAAGGGGACTTCCGCCGGGTCAGAGCGCTTTCGCGGCCATTGCCAGCTTGCCATGCTGAATATAAGGGCGAACTATGATGTCCGGCCGATTTTTCCTTCTGCTCGCGCTGTTGCTGGCCGGGTGCGCCGCGCCCGGCGACGGCAAAGGCGGCTTTCCTTCGCTCGCGAAGCGCCCGATCGAATCGCCGGCCGCTGCAGAGACATCCGAGCCGCCGCCGATTCATGGTGGGGAAGGCGCAACTCCGGAATTGCGTACCCGGATAGCGGCTCTCGAAGAGCAAGCCAGGCGCGGTGGCAGCAGATTTGACGCGCTGTACGGTGAACTTGCGGATCAGGTCCGGCATTCGTCCAATGCGGCGGTTTCGAGTGAGCCGTGGGTTGCGGCGCATGTCGCGCTCGGGCGGCTGGAGCAGGCGCGTTATGATGCAGTCTATGCGCTGGCGGACCTGGACAGCCTCTATATCGACTGCATGAAGGACGCGGCAGAGGGCGCCGCGCTGGAAGGTGTCGCAGAGGTGCTGGCCGCTCGCGAATCCGTGCTCGCGATGGTGGATGTGCAGAATGGGCGAATCGATGCCCTGCGGTCGGTGCTCAGGGAACCCTGAAGGCAGCAAAAAGCCCGGCCGTTGCGGGGCCGGGCTCTTGATGTCGCCAGCGGCGTGGGCCGGTCAGCCCTGACGCGCCTTGAAACGGCGATTGGTCTTGTTGATGACATAGGTCCGGCCGCGACGACGGATCACGCGGTTGTCCCGGTGGCGGTCCTTCAATGACTTCAGCGAGTTGCGGATCTTCATGACGCAGCCTTCGATCAATTATGGTGCTTGTGGAAAAACGAAGCGCAGCCCCTATGGGCATCGTCCGTCAAAGTCAAGGGCGATGCCGCCATTTGGCGCAAAATGCGAAAGGTTCCCTGGCGGCGTCTCTTGTTCATTCGGTGTGCAGGGATCATAGTGCTAAGAGGAATCCCATTGAGGGTATTTATGGAGGGGACGATGGCCCATTTCTTGTCCATGCACCGGATGGCGCGCGGAGCGGTGTCGATAGCGGCACTCTCTGTGCTCGCTGCCTGCGCCGCGCAGATACCGCCTGTCGAGGTGACACGGTTTCATGCCGAAGGCCCTGTCGCGCAAACCGGCGGCATCGTGGTCGAACCCATGGCAGGCACTGTCGAAGCCGGGATCGAATTCCGGACCTATGCCGGCGCGGTCGCTCAAGAGTTGCAACGGGTCGGGTTTACCGACGAAACCGGCAAACAGACCTTCGCGGCGAGCGAATATGTCGCCTATCTGGGGTATTCGCGCGACCTGCGCTCTCCCACGGCTTCCCGGTCGCCGGTCAGCGTCGGCGTTGGGGGATCGACCGGTAGCTACGGAAGCGGTCTCGGGGTTGGCATAGGGATCAACCTGTCGGGCAAGCCGAAACCGCTGGTCACGACGCAACTCTCCGTCCAGATACGCCGCCGAGCCGACGATCAGGCGGTGTGGGAAGGTCGCGCCGTTACGCAGGCGAAGGATGGATCACCGGCGGCACAGCCCGGCATCGCGGCGGAGAAGCTTGCCGCCGCCCTTTTCAGCGGTTACCCGGGGAAATCAGGGGAGACCATCACGGTAAAATGACGCTTTCGATCAGCAGTTCCTTCGACGCGGGAAATATCCGCGTCGTTTCCACCGATTGTTCGCGGTCCCCTTGGCGAGCGGAGCTCGAGATCGTTCGGGACAACCAGAGCGACTTTTACCAGTGGTTTCACTTTCGGGTGGCTGGCGCGGCAGGGCAGGCGGTCGAACTTGTCCTCACCAACTGCGGACAGGCGGCCTATCCGGGCGGCTGGCCGGGCTACAGCGCCCGGATAAGCGCTGACCGGGAAAACTGGCTGACCGCCGATACCGGCTATTCCGACGGGAAGCTGACGATCCGTGTCGAACCGGACGCCAATGCGCTGTGGGTCGCCTATTTCGCGCCCTATTCGATGGAGCGACACCATGACCTGGTCGCCTGGGCGGCGCAGCAGTCCGGTGTCGTGTACAAGGAGCTTGGCCTGACGCTAGATGGTCAGCCGCTGGACATGCTGACCCTTGGCGATGGGCAGAAGCAGATATGGCTCT
>JBFXHW010000204.1:0-5484 GCA_050176605.1 Sphingobium sp.
TGACCGGGGCCTATGTCGAGGCGTTCTACAACCCGCAAACCGACACGATCCTCAATCCGATGGATCAGCGCTGCCCGTCCTGGACACTGTTCGACGAGGCGAAGAACCATGCTGACTTCACCAACATTGCCGCCGCGTTGATGCCGCACGATGGCGGCACCGCCGAGCCGTTCTGGATCCTCTCGGCGCGTACCCTGTTCGTCGAGAGCTGCACCGCGCTGGTCAGGGCCGGAACGCCGACCAACCAGGCGCTGGCAAGCCGGCTGATGATGGCCGAACTCGAGGAAGTCCATGAGCTCGTCCAGCGTACCGTCGCCGAGCCGCTGACCGCTCCCGAAGCCGCGCGCATGGCGGAATCGGTGCGCGCCGTGCTCAACACCAATGCCCAGGCTTTGCTGTTTCTGCCCGAGCACAATCCGCCCTTCTCGATTTGCGACTGGGTTCGCTCAGGCGACAAGCCCGGATCAATCCTGTTCATCACCTCCTCGCACAGCGAACTGACCCTCAACCGGGCGCTCCTGTCGCTGTGGATGAACCTTGCGGTGCATACCCTGATGCGCCTGCCGCGCACGCGTTCCTTGCGCACCTGGTTCTTCTTCGACGAAGTCCACGCGCTCCACCGACTGCCTGCGATCGAGGACGGCATGCAGACAGCGCGGGGCTTTGGCGGGGCCTTTGTGCTCGGCATCCACTCCTTCGCCAAGCTCTCGGAAACCTATGGCAAGGAAGGCGGCCAGAACCTGGCCTCGCTCGCGCGCACCAAGCTGATCCTGGGAGCCGCCGACCGCGACACCGCCGAGCACTGTTCGGACTTCATCGGCCAGCGCGAAGTGCGCATGATGGATGAGGCCTACAGCTACGGGTATTCGAATATCCGCGACGCTGCGACGATTACGCCGCGCTCCGAAGTCCAGCCCCTCGTCCTGCCCGATGACATCATGAAGCTGCCTTCGCTGCGCGGCTTCCTCGTCTACCCTGAAGGCTTTGACGCGGCGCACGTCAAGCTTGCCTACAAGGACTATCCCGAGGTCGCCCCGGCCTATGTCCTGCGCGAAAATGTCGAGCCGCTCGAATACAGAACGCCGGTGCAGGATTCCGAGCCTGGCGAGGATGACGACAACGAGCAGGAAGCCGGCGGACGGGCGCTGAAGCCAGACCCCGAAATCGAAGCCGACCGTGAAGAGGAGCCTCGGCAGAAATCAAGGCGTGCGCGCGGCAATGCGGCCGACAGGCGCGAAATCCTGCCGGGCAGGCAGGGGCCCGACCAGACGCTCAGGCCCGGCAGCCTCGCAAGCGGCATGGCGTTCAGGGCGCCTGACAGCGAGGTCCGGCCAGACACGCAAGCTCGCGAAACCGGAGGAGCGCCAAAGCCGGCAAAGAGCGCGCCCGGAAAGGGAGCGAACGCCCGCGCCGGCAAGGCCGCCCGTGACCTCTCTGACGGCCTTGCCGCCGACGCCCGCGGGCGCTCACCGGACCCCAAGGCACCCCCTCAGCAGGCCGGCCCCGAGCTCGACTTCGATCTGGAGCCTTGAGCCGTGCATTCGATAGCTCCGGTGCGTTCCTCGGGCGGGGCTGCCGCCTATTTCGCGAACGACAACTACTACACGGTTCAGGAGAACGCGGAGGCCGGGATCTGGGGCGGCGAAGGTGCGCGCTCTCTCGGGCTGGAGGGTCAGGTCGAGAAAGGAGCGTTTGAGGCGATTCTCAACGGCCAGCTCCCCGATGGCGAGATGGTGGGCCAAGTCGATGGGCGGCGACTGGGGCTCGACCTCACCTTCTCGATGCCCAAGTCGGCTTCGGTGCTAGCGCTGGTGACCGGTGACAAGCGGATCCTCGATGCGCACCTGGCGGCGGTCAAATCGACGATGTCACAGCTCGTCGAGAAGCAGTTCGCCGAGAGCCGCAACTACGAACGAAGCCGCAGCGGCGAACCGCAGAAGACCGGGAACCTTGTCTATGCCCTATTCGCCCACGACACGAGCCGCTCACTCGACCCGCAAGGGCATATCCATGCCGTCGTCGCCAACCTCACCCGCGATCCCAAGGGAACCTGGAAGGCACTGTGGAACGGCGAGATCTGGAAAAACAACACCACTATCGGCCAGTTTTATCATGCCGCCTTGCGCGCCCAGTTGCAGAAGCTCGGCTACGAGACGGAGAGCTCAGGCAAACATGGCGGCTTCGAGATCAAGGGTGTGCCCGCCGAGGTCATCAAGGAGTTCAGCCAGCGCCGCGAAGAGATCCTGACCAAAGTCGAGGAGCTCGGTATTGCCACCCCGCAGGGCCAGGACCGCGTCACCATCAACACCCGTGACCCCAAGGTGGCGATCGAGGACCGGGCGGCGCTGCGCGAGGCCTGGCAGGAGCGCGCCGCCGCGCTCGGGTTCGACGGCAAGGCGCTGGTCGCACAGGCGCGGGAACGTGCCGCCATGCTCTCCCGTCCGACGATGCGCGAAACCGTCAGTGCAGCCTTCGCCGAGATATCGACAAGGATCGGGGCTGCCCTGAGGCATCCGAGCGAGCTTGCCGCCAGCGGTCCTGCAGCCCTGTTCCTTCCCGCAGAGACGATCAAGGCGCAGCATGCGACCGCCTCGGCGATCCGGCACCTCTCCGAACGCGAAGCGGCGTTTTCACCTTATGCCATCCTCAGCGCCGCGCTCGGCTTCCAGATCAGGGGGCTCGAGGGCGAGGCCGTGGTCGAACGGATTGGCGAGCTGGTCCGCGAGGGACACCTTGTTCCGGGCAAGTC
Source organism: Sphingobium sp. (assembly GCA_050176605.1). Lineage (GTDB taxonomy): Bacteria > Pseudomonadota > Alphaproteobacteria > Sphingomonadales > Sphingomonadaceae > Sphingobium. Next base: position 2,750 of record JBFXHW010000204.1, read on the forward strand.
CGAGCGTATCGACGGTCATTACGATCTGGTGACCACACCGGCAGCCCTCGCCCGTGAACAGGAAATCCTCGACCGCTTCGATACCGGCACCGGCGCAGGCCGCGTATTCATGCCGCCTGACATGGCTGTCGAGCGGCTCCAGCAGGCGGCGCGCGAACTGGGCAAGGAACGGGCCGGCAGCGGCGACTGGCAGCTCAATGGGGGGCAACTGGCAGCCGGGGTCGCGATCCTGTCGGGCAAAGACCGCTTCCTCAACATCCAGGGCGTCGCGGGCGCTGGCAAGTCGACGCTGCTCGGGGCGCTGAACAAGGTGCTGGCTGACGAGGGCGTGCGGCTCGTGGGGCTCGCCTTCCAGAACAAGATGGTTGCCGACCTGCGCGGCGGGGCCACCCAGACCATGTCGGTTGACCAGATGCAGGCATCGGGGATCGAGGCCTATACCATCGCCCGGTTCGTCAGCACCTATGGCGCCGCGGCGGCACGCGGATCGGGCGAGCGCTTCGAGGCGGCCAGGGCAGCGCTCGCCAATACCGTCATCATCACCGACGAAAGCTCGATGGTCTCCTCCCGCGACATGCTCGCGCTGGCAACCATCGCTGAACGGCTCGATCTCGCCAAGGCGCCATTCATGGGCGACCGCCAGCAATTATCGGCGATCGAACAGGGCAAGATGTTCGCGGTCAGCCAGGCGGCAGGCCAGGCGACGGTTCGGATGGACGAGAACATCCGCCAGAAGAACTCGCCGCTCCTGCTCGCTGTGGCCGGGCTGTCGAACGAAGGCCATGCCAGCCTCGCGCTCGACCTGCTCGCCGCGCATGGCCGGGTTATCGAAGCGGGCTCCGATCATGTCGCACGGGCAGCCGAACTGTGGCTTGGCTTGAGCCCGGAGCAGCGCGATGCAACCGCGATCTTCACCGCCGGGCGCGATGACCGCGCGGAGATCAACACGCGGGTCCAGGCCGGGCTCTTGAAGGAAGGCACGCTGACCGGTCCGGGGCTGGCCCTCACCACCCTGCAGAGCGCCAATGCGACCCGCGAGGAGCTGCGTTTCGCCTCGACCTACCGGGTCGGCCAGGTGCTCGAGGCGCGGATGGATGTGCGCGAGATTGGCCTCAGGCGCGGCGAGTATCAGGTCAGTGAAGTGCGCAAGGACGGCAAGGTCGTGCTCGAGCGCGATGGCAAGCGAAAGGCCATCGATCCGGGCCGCATCAACCCCGACCACCGCTTCGACCGGCTCGGGCTCTACGAGCAGAGGCAGATCAGGATCCACGACGGCGAGACGGTGTTCTGGCGCGACAAGGACGCAGGCCGAGACATTGCCAAATCGACCTATGCCACGGTGCTCGAGGCTCGCGCCGAAGGAATCCGTGTCGAGCTGGCCGACAAGCGGCAACTGGTCCTCGCGCCCGGCGACCCGATGCTGCGCCGCCTCGACCTCGGTTATGCGCTCAATGCCCATATGGCGCAGGGGATGACCAAGCCGGAGGCGATCGAGGTGATCTCGTCCGCGCAGCGCAATCTCGCGACCCAGCGGACCCAGAACGTCCTCAATACGCGCGCGACCGACGACATGGTGGTCGTACCAACAACCTCGAGTCCCTCAAGCAGCAGCTTGACCGCACCCCCGGCAACAAGACGTCCGCGCTTGAAGTCACCGGCAAGGTCGAGGTCGAGCCGCGCCATTCCAATCCGATCGATAGTCGGCAGGTCCCCGAACTCCGCATGAGCCCGGAGCTCAAGGCCAAGCTCGATGCAGTACTGGGGCCTGCGCCCCAAACGCCGGTGCGCCAGCTCCCCGTCCCTGAAAAATCGCTGGGGCTCGACCTGTGAGGGCGCGGTTCACCGTTTCGGCCGAAGCCGCAGCGCGCGTGTTCGACCGCGCGCATTCGACGCTGGTCTGGCTCGCGGTCCTCGTTGTCGTCCTGCCCGAGCCTGCCGTGCGGGGCCTGGCGATCGCGGCGATGGTCGCAGTGGCCCTGGCGGCGAGCGTCGTCGCCTGCCTTGCCAAGGGCGGCCCCCCTCACCGCCCAGCACCGCAATCTGGAGACTGATCATGGCCTATGAGCATGATGAAATCGGCGACTTTGCCAGCGAGCGCGATGCGCAGGACTGGGCCGAACGCAACAACATCGATCCCACCGATCTCCACTTCCGCGACCGCGGAAAGCGGGGTGTCACCCTGAGCGTGCGCCGGTCGGCGCTCGGGGATTCTTCGAACGCCGACCTCTCGTTCGGTCGCCGAACCGGCTTTTTCTAAAACCCAAGGAGCCTGAAGATGAAGCGATATCTCTGCCTGATAGGAGCCATGCTCGCCGCCGCGGCCACCCCTGCCTTGGCCTCGGAAGCGCGGCCCTCAGGGCCGACTGCCCACGTTGCTGCCCAGCGAACCGCCGATCACCAGGTGATGTCCGAGCAGGTCCGGCAAGGTCTCAGCCAGCTGCGCGAGACGCTCGAGGCCCGCAAGCGCGAAGCCAAGCAACGGGCGGCGGCCGCCCAGAATGAAGCCAGCGGCCTATGCTCGGACTGCCCCGAGAAGAGCGCCGAGGCACATCACCATTCCGTCAGCGAAGAGCGCGAGGCCGACTGCCCCGAGTGCACCGACCGCGCGATCTACGCCTGATGGGGTGCGGCGCGGTTCGGGCCACCTCCCACCGGACCGCGCCGCTTTCCCGGCTGCATTCCTTGCATTTCTACATCTGACACCGGGAGTGCGCGTTGGCAGGAAGCTGTCGTTG
>JBFXHW010000205.1:0-5461 GCA_050176605.1 Sphingobium sp.
TATCTCGGCATCGCTCCGGATTATGGCGAGCCGATCCAGGGGCAGCGTTACGCGGTCGGCCAGGAATTCAAGGCGCACACGGACTATTTCGAGCCCGATGGCCCCGATTATGAGAAATTCTGCGCGATCGCCGGCAACCGTACATGGACGGCGATGATTTACCTCAACGAGCCGGAGGCGGGCGGCGCGACGCGCTTCACCAATGTAGGAAAGACGATTCAGCCCGCGACCGGCAAGATGCTGTTGTGGAACAACCGGCGCGCCGACAGATCGCTCAACCCCGACACTATCCATCATGGGATGAAGGTGCGCGCCGGCACAAAATACATCATCACCAAATGGTTCCGCGACGGACTTTGGTTTTAGGGCGCTGCTCCTGAGCGGCTATCAACGGTCACGCCTATCTCAGCAACCAGCGCAGATTGTGGAATCCGCGGGGCGACGGTACGAACCCCTTGAGACGCGGCGCCACCAGAGACCAGCGGACCGGCATCGCCAGCGGAATATAGCCGCCATGGGCCACCATCAGCGGTTCGGCCTGGCCAAGCAGTTCCAGCCGGTCGCTCATCGACTCGGTGGTCATGGAGAGCTTCAGCAGGTCCTCCGCCTCCTTGCTGCAATGCAGCCCGCGCACGCAGCTGAGACGACTGAGGTACCACGCCGCGCTGTCATAGGGAGCAACCTCGTCGATCAGCCGCAGATCGCCTCTCCTGTCGACGCGCTTCAATTCGACGCCGACCATCTTGTATTGCAGCTTCAGCGCAAGGAACAGCAGGTCCATGCCCGGCCCCTTGGGCAGCTCGACCGTCAACTCGACCGGCTTTCCGCCATGTTGCGCCTGCCAGCGCGCAATGATGCCGATGGCGAGGTTGCGCCGCTCCTCGATCGGACGGCCACTCCACCCCGGTCCACTGGGCGGGCGGGGCAGATTATATTGCTGCGGCAGGATGCGGTCGGCGATCTTCCAGCGGCTGACAGCGAAATAGCCGATGATCGCTTCGCGTTCGATCGCCATAGACAGTGCCTCGCGAACATGGGGATCGTCGAACATCGGGTTGGAGCTGGTCATTGCGAGCCCGAAAAGGCCCTGCACGGGGTCGAACCGCACGGCATTGTCATCGATTTCCGTCAGCGTGAGATAGGGCAGATCGGCCAGCGTTCCGCCAAGCACCAGATCGCTGTCGCCTTCCCGGAACCGCACGATGGCCTTCGCCGCGCGCTCCGCACGGACGATTCTGCGATCGCTCGGCCGCTCAGGGTCCTCCGGATCGCGCAGATAGTCGGCCGGTGTCAGAAGCAACGTACCGCTTCCGTCCCGGTTCACTGCCTTGCGATAAGGGCCGGACCCTCCATCCTTCTGGGCAATCCCCATTTCCGGTTCCGCAAGCGCCATCAGGAAATTCGGCCTGGGTGCCTGCAGACGGATTTCGAGAACGTCGCCGGTCATGGCCATCACCTCCGCCACAGAGGCGAGGCTGCCATAGGGGTCTTCCCTGGCCGCAACCTTCAGCCGCGCCTCTATCAGGCGCTTTACATCTTTGGCATCAACTCTGTCGCCATTGGCCCATTGCGCACGCCGAAGCCGGAAGATGTAACTGCCGCCGTCATCCATCACGATCCAGCGCTGCGCGAGCCCCGGCACGACATCGCCATTGGCATTATGGGTAACAAGGCCCTGCCCGGTCGCCACGAAGACGGTCTGGCCCGCCGTCGATCCGATATGGGTCAGCGGCGCCATGATCTCCTTCGATTCACCAATTACGCTGACACGCACCGGCGCATTCCGGCCGGAGTCGTCGCACGCCGAAAGCGCGAGCGTCACGCTCGCCGCGAAGCAGGTCAACAGGGCATGCCGGATTTTCAACGCACGGCTTTCCGGTTCATCGGGAGAAGACGCGCCTTCCTATCGCGCTTGGGCCGGGAGGCCAAGCCGATAAGGCCCCTTGCAGGCAAACAGGATGGTGCGGACGGCGGGACTTGAACCCGCACTGCCTAAAGGCAAGCGGATTTTAAGTCCGCTGCGTCTACCGGTTTCGCCACGTCCGCGACAATGCTGCCCTTCCGGCGAAAGGCGGCACCCGAGGCGACGGGCAGTGCAACGCCTCGTGCGCGGCGTCAAGCACCGGCGAAACAGACGGGAGCGGGAAGGAGGCCTCCAACCGGACTATTTCGCGTTCAGACGCTCGCGAATTTCCTTGCCGGGCTTGAAGAAGGGCACTTTCTTCGCGTCGATGCTGACCGGCTCACCCGTGCGCGGATTGCGCCCGGTTCGGGCATCACGTGCCCGCGACGTGAAAGCTCCGAATCCGCGAAGCTCCACGCGACCGCCCTGTGCAAGTTGCTCGGTGATTTCGGAAAAGAATATATCGACGATGCGCTCAACTTCCCCAAAGGTAAGATCGCTGTTCTTTTCCGCAAGATACTGAACCAGTTCGGAACGGATCATCTATCCTCCTTGTATCGGCAGTCCCACATTTTGCAGATCCTGTCACCATTACGCAAATGGCGGGCAAATGACAACGTTTCTGTTCTTGTTTGAAAATCGTAAATTTCAGACGTTTACTGCATTCATCTTCGTAAAATTCATTCACGTCTCTGATTTGAAAATCCCGCCGCACTCAGCGTGCGGCGGGATTGTCCAGAGCGTCCGTTTCCTCAGGCCTCGTTCTTGGCCTTCAGCGCCTCGCCCAGAATGTCGCCAAGCGACGCGCCGCTGTCGGACGAACCATATTGCGCGACAGCCTGCTTTTCTTCGGCGATCTGCAGCGCCTTGACGGAGAAATTCGGCTTCTTGCTGCGATCGAAGCCGATGACCATCGCATCAAACTTCTGCCCCGGCTGGAAGCGCTCGGTGCGCTGCTCGTCACGGTCACGACCAAGGTCGCCGCGCTTGATGAAGCCAGTCACACCGTCATCGCCCGCCTGAACCTCCAGGCCTCCGTCACGAACCTCCAGCACGGTGACCGTGACGGTCTGGTTCTTGTTCAGACCCGAAGCCGAGCTACCGCCCGCGGCCGGAGCACCCTTTTCGAGCTGCTTCATGCCCAGACTGATGCGTTCCTTCTCGATATCGATATCGAGCACGATCGCCTTCACCACCTCGCCCTTGCGATGCAGGTTGAGCGCGTCTTCGCCGGAAATGCCCCAGGCAATATCCGACATGTGAACCATACCGTCGACATCGCCTTCCAGACCGATGAACAGGCCGAATTCGGTGGCGTTCTTGACCTCGCCCTCGACCGTGCTGCCCACGGGGTGCTGCTCGGCGAAGCTGTCCCACGGATTGCTCTGCGCCTGCTTGAGGCCAAGGCTGATACGGCGCTTTTCGCCATCGACCTCCAGCACCATCACATCGACTTCCTGGCTGGTCGAAACGATCTTGCCGGGATGGACGTTCTTCTTGGTCCAGCTCATCTCGGAAACGTGGACCAATCCTTCAATACCGGGTTCCAGTTCCACGAAGGCACCATATTCGGTAATGTTGGTGACACGGCCAGAAAGCTTCGCACCGATCGGATATTTTGCCTCTGCGCCTTCCCACGGATCGCTCTCGAGCTGCTTCATGCCCAGGCTGATGCGCTGGGTGTCGCGGTTGATGCGGATGATCTGCACCTTCACCGTGTCGCCGATGTTGATCATCTCGTTCGGGTGATTGATGCGCTTGTAGGAAAGGTCGGTGACATGGAGCAGGCCGTCGATGCCGCCCAAGTCGACGAAAGCGCCGTAATCGGTGATGTTCTTGACCATGCCTTCGATGATCTGCCCTTCGGAAAGGGTCTGGATCAGGCCGCTGCGCTGCTCGGCGCGAGTTTCCTCAAGGATGGCGCGGCGCGAAACGACGATGTTGCCACGGCGGCGATCCATCTTCAGGATCTGGAAGGGCTGCGGAATGTCCATCAGCGGGGTGACATCGCGTACAGGGCGGATATCGACCTGGCTACCCGGCAGGAAGGCCACGGCACCATCGAGATCGACCGTGAAGCCGCCCTTGACGCGACCAAAGATGACGCCATCGACGCGGGCATTTTCCTGAAATTCGGCTTCCAGCTTGTCCCAGGCGGCCTCGCGGCGCGCGCGGTCGCGCGACAGCATCGCTTCGCCATGGGCATTCTCGACCCGGTCGACATAGACCTCGACCTCGTCGCCGACGCTGAGGTCGGCCTTCTGACCCGGCGCCGCGAATTCGCGCAGCGGCACGCGGCCTTCGCTTTTCAGGCCGACGTCGATCACGGCCATGTCATTTTCGATGCCGGTGACGGTGCCCTTCACCACGCGGCCTTCAAAGCCGCCGTCTTCACCGCCCAGAGATTCATTCAAAAGCGCCGCGAAATCGTCACGCGACGGAAATGCCGTAGAGGCCATATAGGGTTCCTTCATTCACTCATTTGCTGGCCATCCGGTTGTCTCCGGAGGTCTTTGGCCATCATGCCCATGCAGCCTCACGCAGCACAGGCGCCCGTCGGAAAATGGCTCTGGTGGACGCGGGTTGAACAAAGCGAAAAGGGCGCGCGGAAAATCCGTGCGCCTCGCCAGTCACTCTTTGCGGTGACGTTCAACCCTTGCATCCACCAAGGCAATCGCCTTCCGGACGGACGCTTCTATAGTCAAATCGCTGGTATCTAGCAAGTCCGCATCTGCGGCCTGAACCAGAGGCGCTTCGGCGCGCGTCATATCCCGCTCGTCCCTTGCCCTTATGTCAGCTTCCGTCACGGCGACATCGCCCGGCAGGCCTCTTGACTCCATCTCCGCGCAACGCCGCATCGCGCGTACTCTCGGCGAGGCGGTAACGAAGAGTTTGGCGTCCGCATCCGGCGCGATCACCGTCCCGATGTCACGCCCGTCCAGCACAGCGCCGCCCGGTTGAGCGGCGAAGGCACGCTGCCGCGCCAGCAACGCAGCGCGCACCTTCGGCCAGGCTGATACTTTCGATGCCCAGAGTCCCGCCTCCTCTGTGCGAAGCTCCGGATCGGCGAGCAGCGCATCGGAGAATCCCGCCGCCGCCGTTGCGTCGGCCTCGCTCCCGGAATCGCCACCGGCCCGCTTCAGTGCAATGCCGGTCGCGCGATAGAGCAGGCCGGTGTCGAGATGCGGCAAGCCGTAATGCGCCGCCAACGCCTTCGCGATCGTCCCCTTGCCCGATGCGGCGGGGCCATCGACAGCAATAATCATGCCTCGCTCTTGCGTCGGATCGCCTTGACGATGCCGTAGATCGCGACGCCGCTCCACACGAACTCCAACAGCATCGACGCAAGATTGAAATGTACCGTCAGCGACAGGCACAGCAGCACGGCACCGAGCAGGTTCACGACATTGTAGAGAAGCGCGTTCACAGCCCGCGCGGCATTGTTATAGGCATAGGCGCCAACGATGCAGGCGCTGCCGATGAGGCCGACGATATCTGCCAGCAGCGGGCTCATGCCTGCGCCCCGAGCGATTGCACCAAGGCGGCGAATCCTGGGAA
>JBFXHW010000206.1:0-5459 GCA_050176605.1 Sphingobium sp.
CCTGACGCCAACGCAAATCCCCCTGATAGGGAGCAGCGTAGACGCCTTTTACCGGGGTCGGTACGGTCGCATGACGACCGAAAACATCTTCCATGGCGAGACTGATCTCGCCGAGTGTCGCGCGTAGGCGTGCAGCGTCAACCGCCAGCGCGAGCAGATTGCCTTTGCCTGCCGCGCCGTCACGCAGCGCATTGAGCGCCGACTGACAGGCCGCTTCGTCACGGCTGGCACGCACCTTTGCCAATCGAGCGATCTGGCCCTCCCGTACTTTCGCGTTGTCGACTTCCAGCGTCTCGATCAGTTCCTCGTCCTTCAAACGGAACCTGTTGACGCCGACAATCACATCCTCACCGCGATCGACGCGCGCCTGCCGGGCGGCGGCCGCTTCCTCGATCATCGCCTTGGGCCAGCCGGCCGCGACAGCCTTCGCCATGCCGCCTTCGGCCTCGACGCGCTCGATGATCTCCCACGCCGCGTCCACGAGGCTCTGGGTGAGGCTCTCGACATAGTAGCTGCCGCCCAGGGGATCGACGACATTGGTCATGCCGGTCTCTTCCTGGATAACAATTTGCGTGTTGCGGGCGATGCGCGCCGAAAAATCGGTCGGCAGCGCGATAGCTTCATCGAGCGCGTTGGTGTGCAGCGACTGGGTGCCGCCCAGCATCGCTGCCATCGCCTCGATCGTGGTACGGATTACGTTGTTATAGGGATCCTGTTCGGTCAGCGACACGCCAGAGGTCTGGCAATGGGTGCGCAGCATTTTGCTGCGTTCATCCTGCGCGCCAAGCTGCGTCATCGCGCGGTGCCAGAGCGTACGCGCCGCGCGCAATTTCGCCACCTCCATGAAGAAGTTCATGCCGATGGCGAAGAAGAAGCTGAGCCGCCCCGCAAATCTGTCGATATCGAGGCCCGACGCCTGTCCGTATTTCACATATTCCATGCCGTCGGCGATGGTGAAGGCAAGCTCCTGCACCTGCGTCGCACCCGCCTCCTGCATGTGATAGCCGGAAATCGAGATGCTGTTGAATTTCGGCATGTTCTGGCTGGTGAAGGCGAAGATGTCCGAAATGATCCGCATCGAGGGCTCGGGCGGATAGATATAGGTGTTGCGGACCATGAACTCTTTGAGGATGTCGTTCTGGATCGTGCCATCCAGTTTTTCGACCGGAACCCCCTGTTCCTGGCCCGCGACGATGAAGAAAGCGAGGATCGGTATGACCGCGCCATTCATGGTCATGGAAACGGACATCTCGTCCAACGGAATGCCGTCGAACAGGATCTTCATATCCTCGACGCTGTCAATCGCAACGCCGGCCTTGCCAACATCGCCAACCACGCGCGGATGATCGCTGTCATAGCCGCGATGGGTCGCGAGATCGAAGGCGACCGAGAGGCCCTTCTGCCCCGCTGCAAGATTCCGCCGATAGAAGGCATTCGATTCCTCAGCGGTCGAGAAACCCGCATATTGCCGAATTGTCCACGGCCGGCCCGCATACATGGAGGCGCGCACGCCGCGCGTGAACGGCGCGAAGCCGGGCAGGCCTGGATCGGCGGAAACATCGCCGGCCGTGTAGAGCGGCTTCACCACGATGCCTTCCGGCGTCTCCCAGTTCAGGTCCTTGCCCTTGACCTCCTTGCCGGCCAAAGCCTTCCAGTCGTCGATATCTGCCATCATTCGCCCTTGAATTCCGGTTTGCGCTTTTGTCCAAACGCCGTGACCGCTTCCCTGAAATCTGCTGTCCGTCCCGCGGCGCCTTGATTGACCATTTCCAGTTCGAGTGTCTCGTCGAACGTGCTGTCGAGCGCCGCGGCCACCTGCTTGCGGATCAATCCAAGTGCAATGGATGGCCCCTTGGAGAGCTTTGCCGCGATGCCCCGTGCGTTGGCCATCAATGCATCGTCATCGACGACGCGGGTCACGAGTCCCAGATCGAGCGCCTGATCCGCCGTTACCTTCTCGCCCAGAAGCGCCATCTCGAGTGCCTTGGCCCGACCCGCTGACTTCGCCACAAGCCATGTTGCTCCCGCATCCGGTACCAGACCGATATTGGCGAACGCGAGCAGCAAATAGGCTGACCGTGCCATGATCGAGATGTCAGCGGCCAGCGCGACGGAAAGGCCTGCGCCGACTGCCGGTCCGTTGATTGCGGAAACGACCGGAATGTCGAGCCCTGCCAGCGCCTTGGCCCACGGAAAATAATAGGTTTTGAGCAAGGCACCAAGATCATCGGGCATTCCGCTTCCGTCTCCGACCAGATCCGCGCCGGAGCAAAACGCGTCGCCTGCACCCGACAGAATCAGAGCACGAGCGCCATCCGTCTTCGTTCGTTCCACAGCCTGCGCCAGTTCGGTAAGCAAGGTGAAGTTGAGCGCGTTCATCCGCTCGGGCCGGTTGAGCGTGATCGTGGCGACATTGTCGCTCAGATCATATAGGAGCGTTTCATAGCTCAATGGCCCGCCCCTTCCTTCGGCGTTTCCATGATCTCGGTAAGCATGCCGCCCATGTCCTTCGGATGGACAAAGAAGATCAGCGTACCATGCGCACCGATACGCGGCTCGCCCAGCACCTTCTTGCCCATGGCCAGAAACTCCTCGCGCGTCACATGGATATCCGGAACCTCGAAGCAGATATGGTGCTGTCCGCCGAGGGGGTTCTTCTCCAGCCATTTACCCACGGCGGAGTCCGTCTCGGTCGGTTGCAGCAACTCAACCTGCGTCCCAGCCGTGCCATCTTCGCCGGGCGTATTGACGAAGCACACACGCACCTTCTGGCTTTCGAGTACAAAAGGCTCCGTGATGTCTGTCGCGCCCATCACATCACGGTAAAAGGCGACCGAAGCATCGAGATCCGGCGTCGCGACGCCGATATGGTTCATGCGACCCAGTTTCATGGCTGCGGCTCCACTGTCACCGGAAAGTTGACGGAATTGGCGATGTAGCAAAGCTCGTGCGCACGGTGATGAAGCTGTTCGACCAGCTCCGCGTCGGCCGTGCCTGCAAAGACGACGCGGGGTTTCAGGGTTGCGCGAACCATGGCGGTTTTTCCGTCCGCCCGCTTGTCCATCTCGCCCACGGCATTGTCTTCGTAAGACAGGATATCGAGCCCCTTGCGCGAGGCCATATCGAGGAAGAAAAGCATGTGGCAACTCGCCAGCGATGCAACCAGCGCCTCTTCCGGATCCACGGCAGCCGCTTCGGACAATGGCGCTGGCACGACCAGCGGAGAGGCCGAGGCAGGCACATCGATGCCACCATCAAACTTCCAGTTATGTGCACGGCTGTAATGGCGGGAGGCGAATGGCTCGCCTTTCCCCGCCTTCCATATCACCGTTGCCTGATAGGCGTGGCTCATCAGACGCGCTCGATCACCAGCGCGATCCCCTGGCCGCCGCCGATGCACATGGTGACAAGGCCATATTTTCCGCCGATCCGTTCGAGCTCGTACATGCACTTGATCGTGATGATCACGCCGGTCGCGCCGATCGGATGCCCCAGCGAGATGCCGCTGCCATTGGGATTCACCTTTTCCGGATCGAAACCGAGTTCCTGTGCTACACCGCAGGCCTGCGCCGCGAATGCTTCATTGCTCTCGATCACGTCGATCTGATCAAGCGTCAGACCGGCCCTCTGCAGCGCGATCGGCACGGCCTTCACCGGGCCGATGCCCATCACATCCGGTTCGACACCGGCATGACCCCAGCCCAGAATCTTCGCACGCGGCTTCAGCCCCTGCTCGTCGACCGCCTTTTGCGAAGCCAGCACGACGGCGCCCGCTCCGTCGTTGAGGCCAGAGGCGTTGCCCGCCGTGACTGTACCTTCCTTGTCAAAGGCCGGGCGCAGTTTCGCCATGTCCTCGACATTGGCATCGTGCCGAACATGCTCGTCGGTGTCGAACGTCACGACGCCCTTTCGGGTCTTGATCTCGATCGGGACGATCTGCTCCTTGAAGCGCCCTTCCTCGATTGCCTTGGCCGCCCGCTTGTGGCTTGTCACCGCCAGTCCATCCTGCGTCTGCCGCGTGATCTGATAGCGCTTTGCGACATTCTCCGCGGTGATGCCCATGTGGATATTCTCGAACGGGTCGTGCAGGGCCGCAAGCATCGCGTCGACCATCTTTGTGTCGCCCATCTTTGCGCCCCAGCGCACGCCGTTCATGAAATAGGGGGCGCGGCTCATGCTTTCCGCACCGGCGCCGATTGCGACATCGCACTCGCCAAGCGCAATCATCTGCGCCGCCGAGACGATCGCCTGCGCGCCCGATCCGCACAGGCGGTTGAGCGTCATCGCGGGCGCCTCGACCGGGACACCCGCCTCCACGGCGCAAACACGGGCCAGATAGGCATCCCGCGGTTCGTTCGGGATGACATTGCCCATGACAACATGCTGCACCTTGTCGGGCGTGATACCCGCGCGGGCGATGGCTTCAGCAATCACAGTCTTTCCGAGAGTGGTGACGGGCACATCCTTGAGCGAGCCGCCAAAATCGCCGATGGCGGTGCGCGCGCCGGATATGATGTAAACGGATTCAGTAGTCATGAAATGTCCAATCTTCGTGCAGTGTCAGAGTGGGATATTATCGTGTTTCTTCCAGGGATTTTCGAGAGTTTTGTTCCGCAGCTTGCGCAGGCCGAGCGCAACCCGCCGCCGCGTCGAATGCGGCATGATCACTTCGTCGATGAAGCCCTTGGATGCGGCAACGAAGGGGTTGGCGAAACGGTCCTCATACTCCTTCGTCTTCTCCGCAATCTCTTCGGGAGAAAGCCCGCGAAAGATAATCTCGACCGCGCCTTTGGCGCCCATCACCGCGATCTCGGCGGTCGGCCAGGCATAGTTCAGGTCACCACGCAGATGCTTTGACGCCATCACGTCATAGGCGCCGCCATAGGCCTTGCGCGTGATGACGGTGATCTTCGGCACGGTAGCCTCTGCATAGGCGAAGAGCAGCTTCGCGCCATGCTTGATGATGCCGTTATGCTCCTGCCCCACACCGGGAAGGAATCCCGGCACATCGACAAAAGTGATGATCGGGATCTCGAATGCGTCACAGAACCGCACGAAGCGCGCGGCCTTTTTCGACGCGTTGATGTCGAGACAGCCCGCCAGCACCATCGGCTGGTTGGCTACGATGCCTACCGTGCGGCCCTCGATACGTCCGAAGCCCGTGATGATGTTGCCCGCATGGGTCGGCTGAATCTCAAAGAAATCGCCCTCGTCCACCGTCTTTCGAATAAGCTCGTGCATGTCATAGGGCTGGTTGGCATTCGCGGGGATCAATGTGTCGAGCCCCTCCTCATGCCTGTCCCACGGATCGGCGGTCGGCCGCTCGGGAACGCCCGCCTGATTGTCGCTCGGCAGCAGGTCCACCAGATCACGCGTGGCCAGCAACGCCTCGATATCGTTCTCGAACGCGACATCTGCCACGCCGGACCTGGTGCTGTGCGTGACCGCGCCGCCAAGTT
>JBFXHW010000207.1:0-5404 GCA_050176605.1 Sphingobium sp.
GGCGTGAAGGCCGCATTGATCACCGGGACCTGGCTCGGGTGGATCGCCATCATGCCGGTGAAGCCGTCGCGCCGTCCGCGCGCAGCATAGGCAGCGAGTCCTTCCAGATCGCTGATCGCCGGATAGACGGTCTCAATAGCCGGGACCCCCGCCGCATGCGCGCCGAACAACGTCAGGCCGCGCGCCATCTCGATGGGCGGCGTATAGCGCCCGTTCTCCTCGCGCGAAGACGATGCGCCGATGGCGGCGGGAAGATCTTCCGCGCCCCAGGTAAGGCCCGCCAGATGCGCCGGAACGTCACGATAGCTGCCGAGCTCGAAGATCGCGGTGGGCGTCTCGGTGGCGATCGGCAACAGGGGCACCGCGCCCTCGCCCATCATCGCGACAAGTTTCAGGATGCTCGCGGCCCCTTCCGCCTTGGGCAGCATGATCATGTCGGGTGCGGCGGTCAGGATCGCGGCGATATCGAATTCGGCAAGGCCGCTGTCGAGCGGGTTGATCCGCACCAGCGTCGTCACCGGCCGCTCGCCGCCAAGATAGTCGACAACCATGGCGCGCGCATCGCTCTTGCCGGCCGGTGAAACGCTGTCTTCAAGATCGAGGATGATCGCGTCCGCCCCGCTCGCAGCTGCCTTGGCGAAGCGCTCCGGCCGGTCGCCCGGCACGAAAAGCAGCGAGCGCAGCCTCACGCCGGCTTCCGCAGCAACAAGGCCGTACGAAGCATTGTCAGCACCATCTCACCGCGCTGATTCCACAGGCGATGCTCCCATGTGACAATGCCCGCATTGGGCCGCGACTTACTCTCCCGTAACTCCTTGATCTCGCTTTCGCAGCGCAGCGTATCGCCGATGAACACGGGCTTGGGCAGCACCACCTTGTCGAAGCCGAGATTGGCGACAAGCGGCCCCTGCGTCGTATCGCCGACCGACAGGCCGACGGCCAGGCTGAAGGTGAAGGTCGAATTGACGAGGATCTGGCCGAACTCCGTCTCCTTGCACGCCTCCACGTCGAGGTGCAGCGGCTGTGGATTGTGCGTCATCGTCGACCATAACAAATTGTCGGTCTCCGTCACCGTGCGGCGGATCGGGTGGGCGATCACCTCACCGACCGTCAGTTCGTCAAAATATCTAGCGGGCATCATGCTCCCTTTCTGATCCGGGCCGGAGTCCAGCCCTTGCGTCGGCGCGCTTCCCGCGCCGCCAAATCTTCGCCCTCGAAATCGATTGCCACCGGCGCTTGGGTGAAAGCGGCGAGATCGTCAAGAGCGCGGTAGTTGACGACAGCGTAAAGCGCGTCATCATCGGACCAGCTTGCCGCGACGAACACGCCACACCTGTCGCAGACATGGAAATCGGTGATGCCGAGGCCGAAGCGATAGGGCGGCGGCGCGTCGGCGGGCAGCATGATCTCGACGTCGCCCGCGGGATCGGAGATCGCGGCCTGATTATGCTTGCGGCAAAATCCGCACTGGTCGGCGCGCGGAGTGAATGCTTCCGGTCCGAGCGCGCTCGAGAAGACGACCGCATAGCGCCCGCAATGGCAGGAACCGCGATAACTGCGCGCCGTCATTCCTCACCCGGCTCGATCCGCGCGAGCAGTGCCTCGACCTCGACCTGAGCACCCGCCGAAGCATTGAGCTTCGCCACCACCCCGTCGAATGGCGCCGTCAGGCTATGCTCCATCTTCATCGCTTCCAGCGTCAGCAGCTTCTGCCCTTTGGCGACCTTGTCGCCCGCCGCAACGTCCACCGCGATCACCCGGCCGGGCATGGGGGCGAGGATCGCGCCGTCGCCGGCATGTCCGCCCGCGCCGCCTTCGGTACGCCACGGATCCAACCGCCAAACCTGTCCGCGCTCAGCCACGAGCATGGAAGGAGCGGGATCGGCGCTACCCGGCCCGTGGAGCATGACCTCCGTCGTCGCGCCATCCAGAAGGAAGCGCGCCTCGTGTCTGTCCAGCGCGTTGAGGCGAAAGCCCGCGAGCAGCTGTCGCGGTACCATCGCCATGGCGGCCTCGGTAATGGCGCGCTCCGAAGGCCGTTCCGGCGGCATCATCGCATCACCCTCACGCGCGATGAGGCCCGTGTCGACAGTCCCGTCCGCGAAATCGGGATGCGCCAGCGCCTTCACCAGGAAGCCGGCATTGGCGCGCACCGGCCAGACTGCACTGTCCTCCAGCATCGCCGAAAGCCGCGCAATCGCCTGCGCGCGGTCCGCACCCTGGGCAATGACCTTCGCGATCATCGGATCGTAGAAGGGCGAAATTTCGGCACCCTGACCTACGCCTGTATCGATGCGTCCGCCCTCGCCCGCTTCCAGATGGAAGACATCGAGCGTGCCGGTCGACGGCAGGAAGCCTTTCGCCGGGTCTTCGGCATAGAGCCGCGCTTCCATCGCCCAGCCGTTGATCGACAGCTCCTCTTGTTTCTTCGGCAGCGGCTCTCCGCTCGCCACGCGCAGTTGCCACTCAACCAGATCCTGCCCTGTAATCTCCTCTGTCACCGGATGCTCAACCTGAAGCCGGGTGTTCATCTCCATGAACCAGATCCGGTCCGCGCGCAGGCCTTCGGAGGCGTCGGCGATGAATTCGATCGTTCCCGCGCCGACATAATCGACCGCCTTGGCCGCCGCGACCGCCGCCGCGCATACCGCCTCACGCGTCGCCTCGTCCATGCCGGGTGCGGGCGCTTCCTCTATCACCTTCTGGTGGCGACGCTGAAGCGAGCAGTCGCGTTCGAACAGGTGGACGATATTGCCGTGGCTGTCGCCGAATATCTGCACCTCGATATGGCGGGGAGAGAGGATGTATTTCTCGATCAGCACCCGATCGTCACCGAAGGAGGAGGCCGCCTCGCGCTTGCAACTCGCCAGCGCGTCCGCGAATTCGCTTGCCGCTTCGACACGCCGCATACCCTTGCCGCCACCGCCCGCGACCGCCTTGATCAGCACCGGATAGCCGATGGCGTCGGCTTCCGCCTGCAACCGCCCGGGCGACTGGTCCTCTCCCAGATAGCCCGGCGTAACCGGCACGCCCGCCGCGATCATCCGCTCCTTGGCGGCGTCCTTCAGGCCCATCGCGGTAATGCTGGCGGGGTTTGGCCCGACCCAGATCAACCCGGCATCGATGACCGCCTGCGCGAACTCGGCATTTTCGCTGAGAAAGCCATAGCCGGGATGGATCGCCTCCGCCCCCGTAGCCTTCGCCGCCGAGATGATCTTCTCGCCGACGAGATAGCTCTCACGCGCCGCGCTCGGCCCGATATGCACGGCCTCGTCGGCCTGCCGCACATGCAGCGCCTTTGCGTCGGCATCGGAATAAACCGCGACCGTGCGAATGCCCATTTTCCGCGCGGTGCGGATGACGCGGCAGGCAATCTCGCCGCGATTGGCAATGAGGAGGGATTTAATCATCACATCCTGAACACCCCGAAACGGGGCGCCTCCGGTATCGGTGCATTGAGACAGGCAGCGAAGGCAAGGCCCAGCACATCGCGCGTCTGCGCGGGGTCTATCACGCCGTCGTCCCACAACCGCGCGGTGGCATGATAGGGGTTGCCTTCGTCCTCATATTTCTGGCGGATCGGCGCCTTGAAGGCCTCGGCTTCCTCTGGCGTCCACTTGTCGGCATCGCGATGCACCGTCGCCAGCACAGAGGCCGCCTGTTCGCCGCCCATCACGGAAATGCGTGCATTGGGCCATGTGAAGAGGAAACGCGGTGAATAGGCCCTCCCGCACATGCCGTAATTGCCGGCGCCGAAACTGCCGCCGATCAGCACCGTGACCTTCGGCACCTGCGCCGTCGCGACCGCTGTCACCAGCTTCGCGCCATGCTTGGCGATACCTTCCGCCTCATATTTGCCGCCAACCATGAAGCCGGAGATATTCTGCAGGAACAGCAAGGGCACGCGCCGCTGGCACGCGAGTTCGATGAAATGCGCGCCCTTGACCGCGCTCTCGCTAAACAGCACGCCATTATTGGCGAGGATCGCCACCGGCATGCCCCAGATATGTGCGAAGCCGCACACCAGGGTCGTGCCGTAATGCGCCTTGAACTCGTGAAATTCGCTGGCGTCGACAACGCGCGCGATCACTTCGCGCACATCATAGGGCGCACGCACGTCTTCCGGGATGATGCCGTACAATTCCTCCGGGTCGAACTTCGGCGGGCGCGGTTCCGCCATATTGACGTCCGGCGAAAAATCCTGCGGCAGGCTCGCCACGATATCGCGCACGATGGTCAGCGCATGCTCATCATTCTCGGCGAGATGATCGACAACGCCCGATTTCTTCGCATGCAGGTCGCCTCCGCCCAGATCTTCCGCGGTGATCTCCTCTCCCGTCGCAGCCTTCACCAGCGGCGGGCCCGCGAGGAAGATCGTACCCTGATTGCGCACGATCACGCTCTCATCGCTCATCGCCGGGACATAGGCGCCGCCCGCCGTGCAGCTTCCCATCACGCAGGCGATCTGCGCGATGCCCTTGGCGCTCATGTTCGCCTGATTGAAGAAGATGCGCCCGAAATGGTCGCGATCAGGAAACACCTCCGCCTGATTGGGCAGGTTCGCGCCGCCGCTGTCGACCAGATAGATGCAGGGCAGCCGGTTGGCCTCGGCGATCTCCTGCGCCCGCAGATGCTTTTTTACCGTAACCGGATAATAAGTGCCGCCCTTCACCGTCGCGTCATTGCAGGCGATCATCACCTGCCGCCCGGAAACCCGGCCAATGCCCGCGATGATGCCGGCACCCGGCACTTCGCCGCCATACATGTCGCAGGCCGCGAGCTGGCCCAACTCCAGAAATGGCGAACCGGGATCGAGCAGACGCTCGACGCGATCCCTCGGCAGCAGCTTGCCGCGTGAAACGTGCCGCTCGCGCGACTTTTCGTTACCGCCCAGCGCCGCCTCGGCGACCCTGGCGCGCAACTCCTGCGCGAGCGCTCTGTTATGCGCCGCGCGGGCCTGCGCCGCCGGATCGTCCGCGCGATAGCTGGTGGTAAGCACTGGACCGTTCATGCCGGTTCCTTCTTGCGGATGAGATAGCGATAGACGCCGACGCAGTTGATGCAGAACAGGCCGATATTCTGCCAGCCGATCCCCTCGCTGTCCTCTTGGAGAAACCCCCACAGGATGAGCGCAATCGAACTGGTGACGAACAGCACGAACGCCCAGCCTGTCACCCGCCGCCCCAGATCGAGCGATACGACAAGCGCCGCGATCAGCGCCGCCCCCGCGCCATAATATTGCAGCGCATCGAGGACCGTCTGGCTCATGCGCCGATCAGCTCCCGGCCGATCAGCATCCGGCGAATCTCGTTGGTACCGGCGCCGATATCGAGCAGCTTCGCGTCCCGCATATAGCGTTCTACCGGCCAATCCTACGTATAGCCTGCACCGCCCAGCGCCTGCA
>JBFXHW010000208.1:0-5376 GCA_050176605.1 Sphingobium sp.
TCATGTGGATGAATCTGGAGCGGCATGGCGCGCAATATCGCAAGCTTTATCAGCATCTTGCCGATGGCGAGGATCTGGAGGCCGCCCGCATCAAGGAGTTTTACGACGAGTATCTGGCCGTGCTCGACCTGACCGCAGAATTCTATCTGGAAACGGTCGATCAGGTCTTTCAGCGGGCCTTGCTGGCAAAGGGCGAACTTCGACACCGCAATCATGTTGTGGATCCGGGAGCGATCCGGAACACAGCCCTGCTTACAGTCGAGGGAGAGCGCGACGATATTTGCGGCGTAGGGCAGACCGCGGCAGCACACACGCTGTGCTCCAGCCTGCGGCCGCACCTGAAGCGCCACCATCTTCAGCCCGGTGTCGGTCACTATGGCATTTTCTCGGGCAGGAAATGGGAAACGCAGGTCTATCCCCAGGTTCGCAATCTCGTGCTCGCGATGAGCTGAAGGCCCTTTTCGATACGGGTTTAGCGCTTGGCCAGTCGCCGCTCGATCGCTTGCCACAGGAAACTGAACTGCCTTGCGGCGGGGCTTGATGGGGCGAATTCGCCGATCGGCTTGCGTTTGGAACTCATCTGTTCGACGACGCTGGCCATCGGTACGGCGGGCCAGTTCTTGTTTTCTTCCGTGGCTGCGCGATGCAGGCTGCGCCGGCGGTCGACCATCGAATAGACGGGCAGGATTGGCGCATGGCCGCCGCCACGTTGCACCAGATAGCGCGCGACTTCGCCCAGTGCCCGTTGGGACAGCGGCGAGGGGATTACCGGCACGACGATGATGTCGGCGGCCCGCAGCACCTGTTCGCTGATTTCGGTCAGGCCAGGCGGGCAATCGAGAATGATCCGGTCATAGCTTTTCGCCAGCCCCTCGATAAGCTTGGCCAGCCGCTTCTTCTTGCCGAGATCGAACAGCAAACGATCGAGTCCGCGCAGGGAAGTATCCGCCGCGATCAGGTCGATGCCATCGACCGTCGACGGGCGAATCAGCGATTCGGCGTCGACATCCTTGCTGAAGATCGCTTGCGCCTCGTCGCGGCCCTTGGAATTGGCGGAAAGCATCCATGTCGCGGCGGCCTGTGGGTCAAGGTCCCACAACAATGTGCGGCGGCTGCTGTTCTTCGCGGACGCCCACGCGAGATTGACGGCAAAAGTGGTTTTGCCCACGCCGCCCTTGAGGCTGTAGACCGCTATAGTCCCGAGTGTCACATCCTTGCCCATGGGCCTGAGGCTAAACCGGCCTTACGCATGCCCGCAAGAGGCTAGATCAGGAAAATGTTACCATTTGGGGACGGTTGCCTGCCGCGCCGCGCCGCTGTGCCGGTAATGGCACATGCATTCAGAGAATCTCGCGCACCACGTCCTGCGGGCGGCAGAAGCGCACTCCCTTGTCCGTCTCGACGAATGGCCGGTTAACATAGGCCGGATTGGCCGCCATTTCATCGAGGATCGCATCCTCGTCCATATCGGGCAGGCCGCGCTCTTCGGCATCGGTGCCGCGCGCGCGGATCGCGTCTTTCGCGCTCATGCCGGCATTGCGGAACAACTGCGCCAGCTTTTCTCGCGTGTAGGGCTTTTTGAGATATTCGATCACCTCGACCTCGATCCCCGGTGTCTCCTCCAGGATCGCCAGCGTCTTGCGAGAGGTACCGCAAGCCGGGTTGTGCCAGATGGTTGCCTTCATGTCCTGTCATCCTTCATCAGCCATCGGGAAAAGCGTGACGCCAATAGCGCGCCCAGAAGCTGCATGGCAATAAAGGCCGGAGCATCGAGCGGCCTTATGCCGGAAAAACTGTCCGTCATCGTCCGCGCCAGCGTGACAGCGGGATTGGCGAAGCTGGTCGAGGAGGTGAACCAGTAGCCCGCCACGATCCAGCTCGCGACCAGCGCGGGAAGCGCCTCAGGCCGGAACCGGGCGCCGAGCAGGATGGTCAGGATCAACCCGAAGGTTGCCACTGCCTCACCGATCCACTCGCCCGGAGTTGCACGCATATGCGCGCTCGCGGCCACCAGTGGCGCACCGAACATGACGTGCGCGAGCACCGTGCCGGCGAACGCACCGGCGATCTGTATAACGATCGTGGCCAGGCGGCCGGCACGATTGCCGAGCATCAATGTCACGGCGGGATTGAACTGGGCACCGCTTATCGGGGCGAGTGTGGCGATCAGCACATAGAGTATGGCGCCGGTCGCCGCGGTGTTGCCGATCAGCGCGACCGCGACATTTCCTCCCGCCAGCCGCTCGGCCATGATGCCCGATCCCACCACGGTCGCGACGAGCAGAGCGGTGCCCAGCCCTTCTGCGGCGAGAACGCGTTTCAGCATGACGGTGAAGCGCCGTGTGTCGTTCTCAGGCCGCACAGCTCAGGCTTTCCGCCGCAGCAATCCTCGGCGAGATAGGAAAGCAGCGTGCGAACATTCTCGACGATTATGCGATAGAAGATGTGGCGTGACCTGCGATGCGCAACGATCAGGCCGCCTTGCTCCAGCTGGGTGAGGTGATGCGAGAGGGTGGAGGGCGCGACATCGAGGGCGCTTGCTATATCGCCCGCAGCCATGCCGTTGTCGCCCGCCTTCACGAGCAGCCGGAACAGGCTCAGCCTGGTATCATGTGCGAGCGCCCCAAGCGCCGCTATTGCGTCCGATGATTCCATATTTCCAGAAATATCGAAATGTTGATCGGCACGCAATCTCTATCGCGTTCCGCGCGGGCGGACCTGGCTTTGTGGATGCGTTGCGGACGGCCGGGCAAGGACGGGTGGGGTCAGTTGTCCCTGGCCAGCCATTCCTCCAGCCATTTGATCGTATAGTCGCCGTTCTGGAAATCGGGATCGTCAAGCAGCTTCTGATGCAGCGGGATGGTCGTCTTCATCCCTTCGATCACATATTCCTCCAGCGCGCGCCTCAGGCGCATGATGCACCCCTCGCGCGTGCGGCCGTAGACGATCAGCTTGCCGATCATGGAGTCATAATAGGGCGGCACGCGATAGCCCTGATAAAGCCCGCTGTCGACGCGCACATGCATGCCGCCGGGCACATGATAGCTGGTGACGGTGCCTGGAGACGGCGCGAAACTGACCGGGTCTTCGGCATTGATCCGGCATTCTATCGCATGACCGGTGAAGCGCAGATCTTCCTGAGTGACCGACAGCGGTCGGCCTTCGGCGATGCGTATCTGTTCGCGAACCAGATCGACGCCGGTGATCATCTCGGTCACCGGATGCTCGACCTGAAGCCGCGTATTCATTTCGATGAAGTAGAACTCGCCATTTTCCCACAGGAACTCGATTGTGCCGGCACCGCGATAGCCCATGTCTGCCATGGCCTGCGCGACTATGCCGCCCATGCGATCGCGTTCAGTAGCGGAGATGATGGGCGAGGGAGCCTCTTCCAGAACCTTCTGATGGCGACGTTGCAGCGAGCAGTCCCGTTCGCCCAGATGGATGGCGTTGCCTTCCCCGTCGCCAAAGATCTGGAATTCAATATGGCGCGGATTGCCGAGATATTTCTCCATATAGACGGTGTCGTCGCCAAATGCCGACTTCGCCTCGGCCTTCGCCTGACCCATCAGGCTTTCGAGGCTGTTCTCTTCCGGCACCACCTTCATGCCGCGCCCGCCGCCGCCGGAAGCCGCTTTGATAAGAACGGGATAGCCGATGTCTTTGGCAAGCTTTCGCGCTTCCTCGACATCCTTCAGGGCACCGTCCGATCCCGGAACCAGCGGTAGGCCGAGCTTGCCCGCCGTGCGCTTGGCCTCGACCTTGTCGCCCATGATCCTGATGTGTTCAGGCTTTGGCCCCACGAAGATAAGGCCGTGGGCTTCCACGATTTCCGCGAACTGGGCGTTTTCGGAGAGGAAGCCATATCCCGGATGGATCGCGTCGGATCCGGAAATTTCGGCCGCCGATATGATGTTGGCGATATTGAGATAGCTGTCGCGGGATGCGGGGGGGCCGATGCACACGGCCTCATCGGCGAGGCGGACATGCATGGCGTCGGTGTCAGCCGTCGAATGAACAGCAACCGTCTTTATGCCCATTTCGTGGCAGGCGCGGTGAATGCGCAGCGCGATCTCGCCGCGATTGGCGATCAGCAGCTTTTCGATCGACATCGGCCTGCCTACTCGACGACGACCAGCGGCTGATCGAATTCGACCGGCTGGCCATTGTCGACAAGGATTGCCTTGACCGTGCCGCCCGACACGGCAGTGATGGGGTTCATCACCTTCATCGCCTCAACGATCAACAGCGTGTCTCCGGCCTTCACCTGATCGCCGACATGAATGAACGGTGCCGCGCCCGGTTCGGGCGAAAGATAGGCCGTGCCTACCATTGGAGACTTCACGGCGTCGGTGCTGGGCACTGCGGACGTTCCCGACACTTCCACCTGAACGGGTGCGGAGACGGGAGTGGCGACTGGTGCCATCGGCATGACGGGTGCCGCCGCAGCGACCTCGCGCACCTTGCGGGCAACGCGGATTTTCCTCTCTCCGTCCTCTACTTCGATTTCGGTAAGATGGGTCGAATCGAGGAGGTCCGCCAGTTCCCGGACGAGGTCGACATCGATCTGCATTGCGCCCCGGCCGGTGTTGTCGTTCTTGTCGTTCATCATTTCCTCGGAATAAAGAACAGATCATTCTGATATCGATTAAGCGCCTATTCGGCTTTCCGGATCAGCGCAACCCGCGTCGGGCGGCTAAAGTTCGAGCGCAGCCTCGAATGCCAGCATGTAGGACATCACGCCGAAGCCGGCGACTGTCCCCTTCGCCGCCATTCCAACATAGGATTTGTGGCGAAATTCCTCGCGCGCGGCCGGATTGGAGAGGTGGACTTCGATCACCGGTACCTTGATCGACTTGATCGCGTCGAGCAGCGACACCGAAGTATGGGTCAGCCCGCCAGGATTGAGGATGATGGCAAGGACCTTTGCCTCATTGCCCTCGTGCAGCCAGTCTATCAATTGTCCCTCGTGATTGGACTGGCGGAAATCGAGTTCGATATTGGCGCGATAAGCGGCATCGCCCAAGCGGTCCGCTACATCGTCGAGTGTGTCGTAGCCGTAGATTTCCGGCTCCCGCTGCCCCAGCAGGTTGAGATTGGGGCCGTTCAGCACCATGATTTTGCGACCTTCGGTCATAATTCTCCCCTGACCTTCCACCGGAAGGCTTGGCGATGGTTGCGGACTGCCGCCGTCGCCCCCTATATGCACGGCCTTGATATGTGGCTTTGGCCGGTTGGTCCAGCCGCTTCCATCGGCAGGGCCCTGCCGCGTGCATGCGCGCAGACAGATGAAAGCGAAGAATGTGAGTATCGACGGTACGATTTCGATCCGGCTGAACGGCGAGCATCGCAGGGTTCGCGAAGGTTTGAGCCTGG
>JBFXHW010000209.1:0-5381 GCA_050176605.1 Sphingobium sp.
CTTCCAGTTGTCTTCCGTTCCCTGAACGATCGCGCGCAACCTCTCCTGGATGCTGGCGAGTTCTCCGATCGCCGCATCCAGCCGATGGATCAAAGTCATCAGGCACCTCCGTGGAAATCGACACTAGCCTCATTATCCTGCCGGTTCCAACACGATATGCCCAATAGCTGTATTACTGCATGGCACATGATAGTGACGATGGAGGCAACGCACCTCCTTGCCCAGTGCGCCGCGCATGATCAGCCACATCACCATTTCAATACCTTCACTGCCCGTTTCGCGCAGATATTCGATATGCGGGATCCATCGCAGCTTGTCCGTATCGCCGGTCATTCCGTCCAGGAACATATTGTCCCACTCCGGGTTGATGAGGCCGGCACGCTGTCCCTGCAACTGATGGCTCATGCCGCCGGTTCCCCAGATCTGGACATTGAGATTCTCGGGAAAGCTCTCCACCGCCTTTCTGATCGCTTCTCCCAGCATCCAGCAGCGGTTGCCCGAGGGCGGCGGATAGGTAACGACATTCACCGCAAGCGGCACCACCTTCACCGGCCATTCTTCCGGCGCGCCGAACATCATCGTCAGCGGCACGGTAAGGCCGTGATCAACGTCCATCTCGTTGATGATCGTCATGTCGAACTCATCGAGGATCAGACTTTGCGCGATGTGCCAGGCCAGGTCGGGATGACCGATGACATCGGGCACCTTGCGCGGGCCCCATCCCTCGTCGGCGGGTGCATAGCGCTCACCGCAGCCGATCGCGAAAGTCGGAATGACCTTCATGTCGAAAGCGGAGGCATGGTCGTTATAGACCAGGATCACGACGTCCGGTTTCTCTTCGGCCTCCCAGGCCTTGGTCCATTCATATCCCTTGAAGATCGGGCCGAAATAGTCGTCCTGCCATTTGCCGGTATCGGCGGCCACGCCCAGCAGCGGAACATGACTGGAGGCGACCCCTGCGGTTATGCGCGCCATCTTTATCGCCCTTCCTTCTTGGATCGAAGCCCATCGGGTGAGCGCCCCCCTGCGTTCATCATCGCCTGATACTCCTCAAAGCTCATGCCGGTCATGGTACTGACCGCCTGCGCAAAACTCTGTCCGTCAGTCGAGAAGAGTTTGGAGAGGAAATAGATGTTGCCGCCCAGATCCAGCATCCGGTTGTAATCGCGCGCCAGCACCGCCTGCTTCTGATCTTCGGTCATCGGCCATTCGTCGAGATAGGCGCGCTCGTCGGCCTTGAACCGCTGGCGGTTCTTCTCCTTCATCAGGCTCATCGCGAACTGGTTGAGCGGATATCCCTTCCTTGCGCGCGCGGCCGTGAACACGCGCGTACCGGGAATATCGTCGAACTCGGCGAGATATTCATGGATGTCCTGCTTCAGGCCTCCGTTCACAGACCCCTCCCTTTCAAAATCGCATCGAGCCTTGGGAAGACACGGCGGACATTGCGTTCGAATATGGCATGCCGTTGGTCCGGCGTGATGTCGAGCGCATCGACATAGCGCTTCGTATCGTCAAAATACTGGCCAGTGGTCGGATCTATGCCACGTACCGCGCCGACCATCTCGCTTCCGAACAATATGTTCTTCGTCTCGATCACATCAGCGAGCAGGTCGATACCCGGCTGGTGATAGACGCAGGTGTCAAAGAACACATTGTTCATGAGGTGGGTATCGAGGCTGGGTTGCTTCAGCATGTCGGCAAGCCCGCGATAGCGGCCCCAGTGATAGGGAACGCCGCCGCCGCCATGCGGGATGATAAACCGCAATGTCGGGAAATCGGCGAACAGATTCCCTTCGAGCAACTGCATGAAGGCAACCGTATCGGCGGCGATATAATAGCCGCCGGTCGCATGCATCGCGGGGTTGCAGCTTCCCGAGACATGGATCATCGCAGGAACGTCCAGCTCGACCATCTTCTCGTAAAAGGGATACCAGTAGCGATCGGTGAGCGGCGGGTGCCTGAAATGCCCTCCCCCGGGATCGGGGTTGAGATTGCAACCGATGAAGCCCATGTCGACGCAGCGCTGCAATTCCGCGACCGATGAACTCATGTCGGCCTCCGGCGACTGCGGCAGCATGCAGACACCGGCGAAAACATCGGGATACAGGCCGACGACGCGCGCGATCAGGTCGTTGCAGGCCCGCGCCCACGGAACGGCCACGGACTGATCCCCGATATGCGGTGCCATGGCGCTGGCACGGGGCGAAAAGATCGTCATGTCGGCGCCACGCTCCCGTATCAGGCGGAGCTGGTTGGCCTCTATTGTCTCGCGAATCTCGTCGTCCGAAATATCGGGATAGGGTGGCGCGGCCTCGCCCGCCTTGAACGCCGCCTTCTGCGCCTCTCGCCATTCCTCATGGGCACGCGGCAGGACCGTATAATGGCCGTGGCAGTCGATGATCAGGGTCATGGTCTCAACCTCTCCAGCTTCGCATTCAGTCCGTCGGGTACAGGTGACAGGCCAAGCGATCCGATTTCACGCTGGCGCTGAACGGTGCCCCGGGTCATTAACGGCGCGACACCAAGCCCTACCAGCGTCTTGACGGCTTCCTCCATTTCCGCCGCGCGGCGCGATCCGTGCACGATCATGCGATCCAGGCGATAATCGGCGCCGGTGGACCAGTCGTTTCCGAAACTGCCTAGAACATCCTCGGTGACGCCAGCCCGCTCGCACGCGATCAGGCATTCGGCGGTCAGCGCCTCCATGCCCTTGTACATGACCGAGCGCAGCATCTTGATCGTCGACGCCCGGCCGACCTCGTCGCCAACAACGCGTATATTGGTGAAGCCGATGCCGCTGAGCAAGTCGGACGCAGCCGCCGCGTGCAACCCCGACACCAGCAGCGGCACATCCAGCTTCGCCGGATTGACCGGGGCCATTACTGCGACATCGGCGTATCGCCCGCCCGCAGCCTCCACGATTTCCGCAGCCGCACGCTTGGTTTGCGGAGCAACGCTGTTCATATCGAGAAACAGGACATCCTTTGCGATCGACGCCACCACCGTTTCGGCAACCGCCATCGACTGGTCGGCAGTCACCAGACTAAGCACCGCGTCCGCTCCCGCCAGCGCCGCAGCAACCGTATCGCAACCCGTCACGCCTGCCCGCGCGAACGCGCCGAGCATCGCATCACGCGTGTCGGCCGCGTCGGTCTTCACGTCGAAAACTTTCGCTCGTTCTTGCCAGCCGGCCGCACAGGCAAAGGTGCCTGCCGCTTCTCCAAAACCGATAAGGGCAATCGTCCGGTCCATATCTCGGCTTCTAGGCAGCGGCGGCTGCGGGCGGCCAATCGGAAGAGCGGAACGCCTATAAGAAAAAGCGAACTATATGTCTTTCGCTACTGCTTCGAGGCAATCGATGAAATGCTGCTGCAACGAAGTGGGCCGCCAGCCCGCACGGGTCGTGATCCCTATCGTGCGATAGAACCATGGAGGCACCTTGCCTATCTGTACTAGCCACCCGGCCTCCAGTTCCACACGGGCCTGGTCAGGTGACAGCACCGTGATGAAGTCGGTCGCGACAAGCATTTCCCTGATCGTGATGACGGAGCCACAGTCCACCGGCACCTGCGGCGGCGGCAGCGAGGCTTGAGCGAACCAGCGGTCCAGATTGTCGCGAAGCGGCGTTCCCCTGGGCGGCACAATCCAGCGGCATCCCGCCAGATCTGCGATCCCCACCTGCTTTCGCCCGTGCAAGGGATGATCCCGTCGAGCCATCACGACCGGGCGATCCTCGAACAACGGGCGCTGCACGACATCCTCAGGCGATGCGGGCCGCAGCGCACCGATCATGAAATCCATTTCGCCATCTCGCAAAGGCTCGGCGAGTTCGGCATAGGCACCCTCGACCACTTCCGCAGTGGCATCGGGATTGCGCTCCAGAAAGCGGGAAATAGCGGCAGGCAGCAGGCGCGCACGGGAAAGCGGCATGGCGCCAACGACAATGCGCCCCGTGTCATGTCCGCCCAGTCCCGCCAATTCGGACAGCGCAGACCGCAATTCTCCGGCGGCAAGGCGGAAAGCCCGCGCCGTCCGCCGACCCTGCTCGGTCAGCACGATTCCCTTGCCCCGTCGTTCCACCAACGCGCGTCGCAATACGATGGAAAGGTCATTCACCGCCCGGTGAAGCGAAGGCCGCGAAAGACCGGTTGCCTGGCTCGCCCCGGCATAGCTCCCGGCGCGGGCCAGCGCCACCAGCGCATGAAGCTGGACCATCGTGACGCCGTTCGAGCGAATATGGGCCAGCGCCGATACCGCGCGCGGCACGAGAATCGCGGCAGCAGCGGTGGGCTGCATGCCGTCGGGCCGGCGCTCAAAAAGTTCGGCGCCCAGCACCTCTTCCAGCCGGGCGATCCCTTGGGTAATAGCAGGCTGGGTGATACCTATCGCGCGGGCAGCGGCTGAGACGCTGCCATGTTCGGCAATGGCAATTGTCGCGCGCAAATGACGAAGGTTGAACTGCCAGATGTCCATGGCTGATGATTAGCATTGACTTATAGGCTGTGAACAGAATGGATTTCGAAACGGCGTGACGGAAGCACTAATCTGATTTGAACGAGGAGAAACACCATGAGCGGAATTGTCGTCCAGAACATCGAACGCGCGGACCCGGCGGTGATTGACGGGCTGGCGGAATGCGGTGTCGCGACGGTGCACGAGGCGCAGGGGCGCACCGGACTCATGCTGCCCTATATGCGACCGATCTATGCCGGCGCGCGGGTCGCGGGCAGCGCGCTCACCATCTCCGCACCGCCCGGCGATAACTGGATGGTGCATGTCGCTATCGAGCAGCTCAAGGCAGGCGACATCCTCGTTCTCGCGCCGACCAGTCCATGCACCGATGGTTATTTCGGCGACCTGCTGGCAACCTCTTCGCAGGCACGCGGATGCAGGGGCCTCATCATAGAGGCTGGCGTGCGCGACGTTCGTGACCTGACGCAGATGAATTTCCCGGTCTGGTCGCGCGCGGTTTCGGCGCAAGGCACGGTCAAGGCAACGCTGGGCAGTGTGAACGTGCCGATCGTGTGCGCCGGCGCGCATGTCAATCCGGGAGACGTGATCGTCGCCGACGATGACGGCGTCTGCGTCGTACCTCGCGAAAAGGCTGCTGCCGTGCTGAAGGCGGCGCAGGACCGCGAGGCGAACGAGGCGGACAAGCGCGAAAAAATGGCCGCCGGCGTCATGGGCCTGGATCTCTACAACATGCGCGAGCGGTTGGCGGCAGAAGGCCTGAAATATGTCTGATCACGTGCCAGCCCTCGGCACACGCTGCATGTGGATGCGGGGGGGCACGTCCAAAGGGGGCTATTTCCTGAAGGAGGATCTGCCCACTGACGTGGCTGCGCGCGACTCTTTCCTGCTGCGGGTCATGGGCTCGC
>JBFXHW010000210.1:0-5300 GCA_050176605.1 Sphingobium sp.
TGCGCTGATCGGCCACCCGCGCATCGCCAAGGTCGTACTGATGGCGCAGCAGCCCGATCTGCTGACGCGCGATCCGCAGACGGCATGGCTGGTCGGGCATGACAATATCTTATTGCAGCAAAGCGGTGCCGGGATCAGCCAGTCCCTGCTCGATTATCTCGGCAAGGGAGAGAACGCCTTTCCGCTGCTAGTGACCACCGCCGACAATGTGCTGCTCGATACGGCCATGATCGATGCGTTTGTCGTTGGCGCGGGAGGGGCGGATATCGCGGCGGCGATGGTCGAGCGCGGAACGATGCAGGCATCCTATCCCGATTCGCGCCGCACCTGGCTGAAGTTCCGTGGCGGCTCCTGGTCCGGGGCAAACCTGTTCTGGCTGGGCAGCGAACAGGCGGCACGGGCGCTCGAAAAATGGCGGGACGTGGAGCAGGATCGCAAGAAGGGCTGGAAGATTGTGGCCGCCTTCGGACCCGTGCTCCTGCTCGGCGCCTTGCTGCGCCTGCTGACGATCCATCAGGCCATTGCGCGGGCGGGGCGGAAGCTGGGGGCGGCTGCGCGCATCGTGCCGATGCCGATGGCAGAGGCCTGCATCGACGCTGACAAGCCCGAAGACATTGAGTTGATCGAAAAGATATTGTCGCGGCGGGCCCCATGACGAGCGCACATTCAAAGTCCGGCCCGGCGGGAGACGCGCCTCTCTGGCATGCGATCCTGCTGTGCGCTGGCGGCGTGGCGCTATTTTCGGTCATGGATGGCGTTATGAAACAGGCGTCGCTGGCGGTGAGCGCATACAGCGCCATCTTCTGGCGCGGCGCGGCGGCGACACCACTGGCTGGCATCGCAATGGTCGCGACCGGCAATCGCTGGCCGCCCGCCGATGTCATGCGTCTGCATCTGGTGCGCGGCGTCATTCTCGGCCTGATGGCATGGCTGTTCTTCTGGGCGCTGACCCGACTGCCGCTGGCGGAAGCGATTGCGCTCTCATTCATCGCGCCGATCATTGCGCTCGTGCTTTCCGCGGTCATGCTTGGCGAACAGGTCAGCCGGTATTCGATCGCGGCCGGGCTGGCCGGTATTATTGGCGTCGGGGTCATCCTTTCCGGGCGCATGGCGGGCGATTATGACGGCCGCGCCTTTGCCGGGGCGCTGGGCGTACTGGCGTCGGCGGTCCTGTTCGCCGTCAATCTGGTGCTTCAACGGCGACAGGCGCAGGTTGCGAGCGCGGTCGAAGTCACCTTTTTCCAGAACGCGATCGTGCTGTGCGTGCTGCTTCCGTTCGCGCCCTGGCTGCTGAAGGGAAACGGTGGGATGGACTTCTGGGCCGCTATCATCGCGTCAGCATTTCTGGCCTGCGGATCACAACTGCTG
The DNA here is from genome assembly GCA_050176605.1 of Sphingobium sp. GTDB lineage: Bacteria > Pseudomonadota > Alphaproteobacteria > Sphingomonadales > Sphingomonadaceae > Sphingobium. The sequence goes on from JBFXHW010000210.1 coordinate 1,369, forward strand.
CTGGCTTCAGCCTATGCGCGGGCGCCCGCCAGCCGACTGATCCCGATCGAATATAGCGCGTTCGTCTGGGCGGTGCTGGTGGGATGGATCATGTTTGCCGAACGGCTGACGACCGAAGTCGTCGCCGGAGTGGTGCTGATCGTCGTTGCCTGCTTCGTCGCGGCGCGCGAAAAGCCTGAAATCGCGCATGTGGAGACGGAGGTGGTATGACAGTGCGTGTCCGGGAAGCCCGGCCGGAGGATGTCGACCTCATCTTCCGCTTTATCTGCGATCTCGCTGTCTATGAGAAGCTGAGACATCAGGTGCGCGCCACGCCCGAAGGCATTGCCGCGATGCTGTTCGGCCAGCGCCGCTATGCCGAGGTGCTGATCGCGGAAACGGGAAATGGCCCGGTCGGGTTCGCGCTCTTCTTCCACAATTTTTCGACGTTCGAGGGGAAACCGGGCCTCTATCTGGAGGATCTCTACGTCGATCCGGATGCGCGCGGAGAGGGTGCGGGAAAGGCTTTGCTGGCGCGCCTTGCCCGCCTCGCCGTGGAGCGTGGCTGCGCGCGGCTGGAATGGGCGGTGCTGGACTGGAACGCGCCGTCGATCGCTTTCTACCGGTCGCTCGGCGCGCGTTCAATGGACGAATGGACCACCTATCGTATTGACGGGGAGGCGCTTGCCGCGCTCGCTTCATCGGGGTCCGTCGACGCGGACTCTTGACGGGGAGTCCATCGAGGAGGCATTGTCCTCCAAAGGAACAAACAGGGGACCCATCATGGCCAGCCGGGCACCGGCCAAGCGCGATTCCGATTGGCGCGTCATGCTGAAGCGCAGCCTTGTGCGCGCGGCAGAGCTGCTGGGCGCTGCCGTGCTGAGCATGGGCGTCGTGTTCTTGCTGCTGGCGCTGCTCAGCTATCATGGCAGCGACCCGTCGATGAACACCGTGGCGGGCACCAGCCCCCGCAACATGATGGGCATCGCGGGGTCGTACACCGCCGATTTCCTGCTGTGGCTGCTCGGCCTGGGTTCCATCCTCTTGTCCCCACTCTTCGGAACTTTCGCACGCCGTCTGTGGATAGAGGATGACATGAAGGGCTGGTCGGGGCAGCTCGGCCGCTGCGTCGGCGGTATCCTGTTGATCGGCCTTGGCCTGTCGCTGCTCGCGCCCGATGCGCCCGTGGCGCTGCCGGCTGGGCGCGGCGGCATCATCGGACAACTTGTGGCGGTACCGCTACTGGGCATGACCGCGATGGCCGACGGCTGGAGCCGCTGGATCGAATGGGCTGTGGCCGCGCTGCTGATCGGCGGCGGTGGCACGATCAGCTATCGGTCATGGAAGCTTGAGCGGCCGCTGTTCGACTGGCGTACCTTCTCGATGCCGCGCTTTTCGCTTTTCCGGCGGCGCCGCGCGGAGGATGCGGCGGAGGATGTCGCGCCGGATGAACGCAAGGCGGAACCGCGCCCGCAGGTTTCGGCCGATCCCAAGCCGCCGATCCGCATCCAGTCGCCGGAACTGCCACCCACGCAGAAATCCAAGGGAGCGCCGGCCGCCCGGCAGGAAGACCTGTTCGGCCATGGCGCGGTCGCTGCGACCCTGCCGTCGCCGGAGCTGCTTGCCGAACCGCCGCCCGCTTCCGCGCCGCAGGTCGACAAGGCGGGGCTGGAACGCAATGCCCGCCTGCTCGAGAGCGTACTCGATGATTTCAAGGTGACCGGCAACATCACCGAGGTGCGCCCCGGTCCGGTCGTCACCATGTACGAGCTGGAGCCTGCTCCCGGTATCAAGGCCAGCCGGGTGATCCAGCTTGCCGACGACATTGCGCGCAACATGTCGGCGCTTTCGGCGCGCGTCGCCGTCATTCCCGGCCGCACCGTGATGGGCATCGAGCTGCCCAACGCGAAACGCGAATCCGTCGTCCTGCGCGAACTCATCACCAGCGAGGCGTTCGCCGGGCAGCGGTCACTGCCGATCATCCTGGGCAAGAATATCTCGGGCGAACCGGTGATCGCCGATCTCGCGCCGATGCCGCATCTGCTGATCGCCGGTACCACCGGATCGGGCAAGTCGGTCGGCCTCAACTGCATGATCCTGTCCCTGCTCTACCGCATGACGCCGGACGAGCTGCGCCTGATCATGATCGACCCGAAGATGCTGGAACTCAGCATCTATGACGATATTCCGCATCTGCTCTCGCCGGTGGTGACCGAGCCCGCCAAGGCGATCCGCGCGCTCAAATGGGCGGTCGAGCAGATGGAGGACCGCTATCGCATGATGGCGTCGATTTCCGTCCGCAACCTCGCCAATTTCAACGAGAAGGTTCGCGCCGCGAAAGCCAAGGGGAAGCCGCTCGGCCGCAAGGTGCAGACCGGCTACGATCCCGAGACGCACCAGCCGATCTACGAGGAGGAACAGCTCGATTTCCAGCCGCTGCCGCAGATCGTGGTGGTGGTCGACGAACTGGCCGACCTGATGATGACGGCGGGCAAGGAGGTCGAATTCCTGATCCAGCGTCTGGCGCAGAAGGCGCGCGCTGCGGGTATCCACCTGATCCTCGCGACGCAGCGCCCATCGGTCGACGTCATCACAGGCGTCATCAAGGCCAACCTGCCGACGCGGATCAGCTTCTTCGTCACCAGCAAGATCGACAGCCGCACCATATTGGGCGAGCAGGGTGCGGAGCAACTGCTTGGCAAGGGCGACATGCTCTACATGGCCGGCGGCAAGGGGCTTACTCGCGTCCATGGGCCTTTCGTTTCGGATGACGAGGTGCGCGCGGTGGCCGACCACTGGCGGGCGCAGGGCAAGCCCGAATATGTTTCGGCCGTCACCGAGGAACCGGAGGACGGCAGCTTCGCCCTCGACGGTGTCGATCTGGGCGACGACAGTCCCGATGCACAGCTTTTCCGCAAGGCGTGCCAGCTCGTTTTCGAGAACCAGAAGGCCTCGACCAGTTGGCTTCAGAGACAGTTGCGCATCGGATACAACTCTGCGGCGCGGCTGATCGAGCGGATGGAGGACGAGGGACTCGTGGGCCCGCCCAACCATGTTGGCAGGCGCGAAGTGCTGCGCGACGAGGCCGGAAATCCGGTTTGAGGAGCGCCTTCTGAACGCTTTTTGAAGGCCGCGGCGTAACCGCCTGTATCCCAGCTTTCATGGGGGTTTCTGGCCTCTCGCGCTCAGCCAAAATGGCTCAAATCTGGCCTTTTTTTGATCCAAGGGTGGCCAAATCCGCCCAACGGCGCTAAGTAAGCCAGGCTTTCAATCACCATCGCCACAGAGCGCGACCTGCTTTCGCGGGGGTGTTTTCGCATGAAAAAATAATGGCAGGAGAATAATGATCTTTGCTCCGGAAAAAACGCAGGATTATGGGGCCGACCCGACGGCAGTCAGGGAATCCGACAAATACACGTCAGAATATATCCGCGGATTCGTCGAAAAATGGGATGAACTTATCGACTGGGAATCCCGCGCGGAAAGCGAGGGGCGCTTCTTCATCGACGTGCTGAAGGCACGCGGCAAGCACGCCGTGCTCGATGTCGCCACCGGCACCGGCTTTCACTCCGTACAGTTGCTCAAGGCCGGTTTCGACGTCTATTCCGCCGACGGTTCCGCCGAAATGCTGGCAAAGGCATTCCAGAACGGCGTGCGGCATGATGTCGTGCTGAAGACCCTCCATGCCGATTGGCGCTGGCTGAACCGGGATGTGCACGGCAAGTTTGATGCAATCATATGTCTGGGCAACAGCTTCACCCACCTGTTCGACGAGGACGATCGCCGTCGCGCGCTCGCGGAATTCTATGCCGCGCTGAAACATGACGGCATATTGATCATCGACCAGCGCAACTATGACTCGATCCTCGACGAGGGGTTCAGCTCCAAGCACAAATATTATTATTGCGGCGATCAGGTGACGGCGGAGCCAGTCCATGTGGACGACGGCCTGG
>JBFXHW010000211.1:0-5296 GCA_050176605.1 Sphingobium sp.
ATGAGTTCAACATGGGTCAAATCTCAGTGGAAATTTATAACCCTCCCGGGTCAACTCTCAGCGACAATCAACACAATGAGGAGCGTATTGCCGATCTCACCCGTTCGCTCGGTGATGCGGCGCTTGGCCTCAATCATGATTACGCCCGCTCAAGCCTCAACGGACGCAGCCGGATCGATTTCGACCGCAGCCGCTAATCCCTTGGTTTACATCCTGAAGTTTGCATTGGCTCAACTTCAGGTGGTATTATGGAAATATAGGCAACCGCGATTGAACATTGTCGCACCTGCCTGAAATAACGGCATTAAGCCCCCAAAACTATCTGGGCGCTGCCGCATAACGAGAAACGAAGAAACGGCAATGCGACCGGCCCTTGCGCCGGACGCGAGGGAATTTTTGCGTGCCTTTAACGGACGACAAGATGGAAGAATATCGCGCGGTCGCAAGGGCAGAGGGAATTCCTGAAACCTGTCTTGACGCCACCATTCGCTGGGCTTTCCTCGCCTCAGTTGCCGCCACGGAAATTGCCTATGGCGAGAATTCCGTGCAGCTTTGCTTGTTGGCAAACGGCACTTTCGAGTTTGGAACACAAGAAGAACATGCTAGACTTTCGGCATCGGAAAACGAAGCCAACGACGTGATGCCGCAGTCTGCTGCGGCGGAAAGGGAATAGCATGACTATCCGCGAAGCAACGCAACCCGCTGTACTCTACTGTCGAGTGTCGTCAGTTCAGCAAACGCGGCGTGGGGACGGGCTGGCCAGCCAGGAAACTCGCTTGCGGGATTTCGCGGCCTATCAGGGTTTCACTGTCACCGAAGTTTTCCGCGACAATATCTCGGGCAGCTCGGCGGACAGGCCGGGCATGAACGCGATGATCGCCTATCTCCGCCGCAACCGCAAACAGGGGCTTGTTGTTTTGATCGACGACATCAGCCGCCTCGCGCGTGATTTCATGACGCACCGGCAAATCCGCGAAGCGATCAGCAAAACCGGCGCGCTGCTCATGTCGCCAACGATGCAGTTCAGTGACCATGATCCCGACCAGTTGTTCGTCGAAGGCATCGGCGCGCTCTCTGCGGAGGTGCAGCGCCGGAAGAATGCGGTGCAAACGCGCAACCGCATGCAGGCGCGCGCTCAGAACGGCTATTGGGTGTTTCAACCGCCCGTTGGCTATCGCTTCGACAAAGCGCCGGGCGGCGGTAAGATGCTCGTTCCGAACGAACCGCTCGCCTCCATCGTCCGTGAAGCACTAACAGGCTATGCGACCGAGCGCTTCTCGACGCAGGCCGAAGTCAAACGCTTTCTGGAATCCCGATCGGAGTTTCCGACCTGCCGTCACGGCTATATCGTGCCGCAACGGATCACCAATATTCTGACGCAGCCGCTCTACGCTGGCTACCTTGAAATCCCGTCATGGGGCGTGTCGCTGCGCAAGGCTCAGCACGAGGGCCTCATCACCTTCGAAATGTTCCAGACCATTCAGGAACGCCTTAGCGGCAAGGCGCGTGTGCCAGCACGCAAGAACATCAATGCGGAATTCCCGTTGCGCGGCGCGATCGACTGTGCCGATTGCGGTCATCCGCTCACCGCCAACTGGTCGAAAAGCAGCACCGGCAAGCGTCACGCTTACTATATCTGTCGCACAAAGGGATGTGTCAGCGAAGCGAAGTCCATTCGCCGCGAAATGATCGAGGATGAATTTGAAGCGCTGCTCAAGCGTCTGACGCCCTCGCACGAGCTTCGCAACCTCGTGGAATATATTTTCCGTGACTGGTGGGAGCAACAACGCGCTGCGATCAAGACTCGCAAAACATCGATGAAGCAGGAGATCGCGCGTATCGACGGCGAGATCGCCAAGTGGCTTGACCGGATCATCAAGACCGAAACGCAGACGGTGATCAAAACCTACGAAAACAGCATCGCAAGCCTAGAGGAACGCAAGTTGCTGCTCGATGAAAAAATCGAGCGCTGCGGCACGCCAATGAGGGGTTACGACGAAAGTTTTCGAACGGCGATGGATTTTCTCGGAAGTCCTTGGAATCTCTGGGCTTCCGACCGACTCGAAGACAAGCAAGCCGTGGTCAAGCTGGCCTTTTCGGACAAGCTGTCATGGAAGCGTGGCGAAGGTCTTCGAACGCCGCAAATGTCTATCCCCTTCAAAGCCTTACAGGACTTTTCGTGCTCAAAAGAGAAAATGGCGCACCCGAGAGGATTCGAACCTCTGGCCTCTGCCTTCGGAGGGCAGCGCTCTATCCAGCTGAGCTACGGGTGCGTGTCGCGTGGCGACGTGAGAGCGCGCTTAGCAAAGCAAGCGCGCCCGCGCCAGCCGCAAACTGGTGGAATGCTCCATTTTCTCTGATGGCTCTTCGTCGTCCGGGAAGACCGGTTATTTCGTAGCCTTTTCCATCGGCTGGAATTTGCCCAGCCCACAGGTTGCCCCTTGGCTCAGGCCGCCGCCGAAGCTCTGTAGCACGGTGATCGTATCGACTGAACAGAGCTGGCTGGTGCTTAGCTTGTAGGCAAAGCGTTCCTCGAAACCCAGGCCTGGGCATTTATAAGGGAGCGTGTTGCGATAGATCTTGCCGCCGTTCATAACAAAGTCGATCGTCTGGTCGTCGCGTACTTTGGTAGACCGGATGTTCCGCGGATAGATGCAGTCGACGGGATCGCCGGCGGCGACCAAATTGTCCGGCTTCTTGTCCTTGGCGAGCGCAGGCATGGCAGGTATCGCGAGGGCGAGCAGGGCGGTTACGATGCTACGAAGGCTGGCTTGATGTGTCATCATGGGAACTCCTCTCTGCGCGAAGATTAGCCGGTCCAAGATGAACGGCCAATGACATAGTCAAGCCTTTGCAGCGACTATGCTGGAGGCGGCGTCTTGGGTTTGTAGCGGCACAGGTCCGACACCGCGCAGCGCCAGCATTCCGGCTTCCTCGCCTTGCACACATAACGGCCATGGAGGATCAGCCAGTGATGCGCGTCTCGTCGGAAAGGGGCAGGCGTATCCCTCTCCAGCCGCATTTCGACGGCGAGCGGCGTCTTGCCGGGCGCGAGGCCCGTGCGGTTTCCGACGCGGAAGATATGGGTGTCGACGGCGAAGGTTTCCGCGCCGAACGCCGTGTTCATTACCACATTGGCGGTCTTTCGGCCAACGCCCGGAAGCTGGGTCAATAGGTCGCGGTCCCGCTGCACCTCGCCGCCATGATCGCGCACCAGTATTTCCGACAGGGCGATCACGTTCTTCGCCTTGGCATTGTAAAGACCGATGGTCTTTATGTGCTGCTTCAACCCTTCCTCGCCCAACTCGATCATCTGCTCTGGCGTCCTCACCTCCCGAAACAGGGCGCGAGTCGCCTTGTTGACGCCGACATCCGTGGCCTGGGCGGACAGCACGACCGCAACCAGAAGCTGATAATCATTGCCATAGTCGAGTTCGGTGCGTGGAGTGGGATTGAGTTCCGCGAGCCGCCGGTAGAATTCGAAGATGTCAGCTTTCTTCACTGCGGCATCAGAGCCCGAGCACATTCTTCATGTCGTATCGGCCCGGCGCCTGACTGGCGAGCCAGCGCGCCGCCTTGATAGCGCCGCGAGCGAAGATGACGCGGTTCTCCGCGCGATGGGAGAGGGTGATGCTTTCGCCATCCGTCGCGAAGATCGCGCTGTGATCGCCGGCAACCGATCCACCGCGCAGCGAGGCAAAGCCGATCGTGCCGCGCTTGCGCGGTCCGGTAATGCCGTTGCGACCGCGTTCGCTCATCTGGGCCAGCTCTATGTCCCTTCCGCGTGCCGCCGCCTCGCCGAACAGCAGCGCCGTGCCCGAAGGCGCGTCGATCTTGTGACGGTGATGCATCTCGACGATTTCGATGTCCCAGTCGTCGCCAAGGCGCCGGCCCGTTTCCTCGATGAGCGCAGAAAGCAGATTGACCCCTAGCGATGTATTGCCGGTCTGCAACACCGCGATATTCTGCGCTGCCGCGTCAATCAGGTGATGATGCGCTACCTCAAGGCCGGTCGTGCCGATGACGATGGGCTTTCCTGCCACCATGCACGCCTCGAGATTGCTCTTCAGCGCATCCGGGGCGGAAAAATCGATGAGAACGTCGCTCGCTCCTACCAGTTGCGGAAGGTCGCCCTCGCTGCGGTCGACGCCGCCGGCGCAGCCTATATCCTGCGCCGCCAGCTCAAGCCGGATCGTCTGGCCCATACGGCCCTGGCTGCCGATAATTCCTATCGCGGTCATGACTTGTCCCCCGGCTCTGCGCATGCAACATGCTGCCGATGCCAGACTATCGGTCGATTGTCATCCTTACCGGTGCCGGAATTTCCGCCGAAAGCGGCCTTGCCACCTTTCGCGGTCCGGATGGCCTGTGGGAAGGGCACCATGTGGAGGATGTCTGCACGCCGCAGGCGTTGCGGCGTGATCCCGCGTTGGTGCACCGTTTCTATGACGAACGCCGGGAAAAGCTGGCGCAGGTGGAACCCAATGCCGCTCATGTCGCGTTGGGGCGGCTGGAGCGAGAATGGAAGGGCGAGCTGTTGCTTGTTACCCAGAATGTCGACGATCTGCACGAACGGGGAGGATGCCGCCAAGTGCTGCATATGCATGGTGAATTGCTTTCCGCGCTGTGTGCGTCGTGCGGCGCGGCGCGACCATGGCGTGACGAGATGCCGCCGGGCAGCGTTTGTCCGGTCTGCTCCGCGCGGGCGCTGCGTCCCGACATAGTGTTCTTCGGTGAGATGCCCTATGAAATGGACCGGATCGACGCAGCACTGAGAAACTGCGATCTTTTCGTTTCAATCGGAACTTCGGGTGCGGTCTATCCGGCCGCCGGTTTCGTGCAGACGGCGCGTTATGTCGGCGCTGATACGCTGGAGATGAACCTCGATCCGTCGGCCGGGAGCGCCTATTTCCACGAGAGTCGCATGGGGCCTGCGGGCGAACTGGTTCCTGCATGGGTGGAAGAGGTTCTTTCATCCTGAGGGATTGAAGCGACAAAGCTGACTGTCCGAACACGACAACATTGCGGACGAAATGGACTGCGCCTATTCGTTCCCAGTATGACTAACGAATACGCTCCTGGAGATATTTACGAGGACGTTTTCTCCCATCCTTGCCTCTGCGTCCGCGTGAGTGAGGAGGACGACGAAATATGGGGCATCTCTCTAATTGACGGGTCGTATCCAAGGGCATGTAGCCTCGCTCACAACGACATTCGAAAGCTTTCTGTCGAAGAAGCTTGGCAGATCAAGCTAGAGCATCTCACGCGATAGCCGGTAGCGTCCGCTCTCCACAAC
>JBFXHW010000212.1:0-5291 GCA_050176605.1 Sphingobium sp.
ATCGGAAGGATCTGCATGGGAACGGCCACATGCGATCCACCTATTGTTATCCGTCCGGGATAGCTCGGCAGGAAGCGCGTCCACCGCCGCATCGGCGACAGCAACTCGTCCTGCCGCCGCATTGTCGGCAGCCAGGGCGTGCTGTTCATATCACCGCCGAAGATAACTCGGCCCTCGTGAAGCCCTGCAACGGTGGCGATCAGACCAAAGCGGAACTGGTTCTGTACCTCCGCCGGAAAGGGGCGCGGAAAATGGGCGTTGACCAGCCTCACAACCTGCCCGTCCCTCATTCTGATTCGCGTCGTCAGCGCCGACACGCCAAATTTACGCAATGTTTTGAACGCTGAGTTCCGTTCGCCCGGCAACAGCGAAAAGCGCGACACTATCCGCAAGTCGCAACCCGGGCGGCAATACGTCATATAGGGATAGCGCCCGTGCAACCGCTCCACCGCATTTCGCGCGTTGCCGCCCGCCTCCTGCAACAGCATTATATCCGCTCCGCTTGCGAGCAACGCGCGCACCATGCCGTCAGGATCGTCATTGCCGTGGAACAGGTTGGCACTGACAACGCGCAGCCGCAGGGCACCCGATGGCGCGGGCGAGAGGCGCGGCCCCTCTCCCCATTCACGCGCCAGCGGATAGCAGGCGACTGCAACGCCCACCAGCGCCGCCGTCGCAACGCCAGGCCGGACGCGACAAGCTACCAGTAATATCAATGCCATAGCGACAGCTACACCGCCCCAGATCAGGGTCAGCGATGCCGCCCATGGCCCGATCCGGCCGCCATGCGCAATTTGCCCCGTCAGCGTCAGCGACGCGGCAAGCAAAAGGAAGCAGCCCGCTCCCCGCCCAATTATCGAATCCCGGTTCCGCCGCCTGTGCATATGCCGGCCACCAGAACCTGCTTTTCCTGCCTCGTCAAATGCGTGCGTCGCACCAGATCATCCGCTCATCTCGCAGGTGCAACAAGTCACTTCTCTTCGCTCCCCCTGACCGTTATCCTGCCGCCAATGGCTATCGATCGTCCGAAGGTGGATAAGTTTCCGCATATCGCGGAACTTGACGGGATTCGCGCGCTCAGCGTCGCCATCGTCTTTATCGTCCATCTGAAACTGTCGAACGGGGTGCAACTCGGCAAATATGTGCCCGGCGGGCTTGCCGTTTCCGCCTTCTTCTTCCTGAGCGGCTATCTCATCACTTCGCTGCTTCGCCTCGAATTCGCACAGACCGGACGGGTCAGCTTTCGCGGCTTCTACTATCGCCGTGTGCTTCGCATCTTCCCTCCCTTCTATGTGGCGATCCTGTTTTCTGGGCTGGCAGTCTTGCTCGGCCTAATTCCGGTGCAGATGAACTGGCCCAGCGTTGCATTGCAGGCGCTGTTCCTCAGCAATTATGGCAAACTTTTCGGCCTCGTCGACGGCGTGCCCGGGCCCCCGCTCTGGTCTCTGGCGGTGGAAGAGCATTTCTACCTGCTGTTCCCGCTGCTGTTCGCCTTTGTGCTGAGCCGAATGCGCTCCGGGGCCGCGATGGCGATCTGCGTAGGCCTGTGCCTGCTCGCGCTGCTGTTCCGCATCATTCACGGCCAGACGGTCGAGGGGCTCGAACTAAACTATTTCATGAGCCACACGCGCATGGATGCCATCCTGGCAGGCTGCATCCTCGGCCTCTGGAACAATCCGGTATTGGACAAGGACGCGTGGCGGCCGAAATTCTGGCAGGCCGCACTCGCAACAATCGTCATGCTCGGCTCATTGCTCTATCGCGATCCCTATTGGTCCGACACTTGGCGTTATACGATTCATTGCGCCTGCTTCTTCGTGATGTTCAGTTGGGTGCTGCACGGCAATGCCATTGCCAGCCGCGTCCTGACGCTACCGCCGCTCGTCACGGTCGGAAAATGGTCCTACACCATCTATCTCGTTCACGGGATCATGCTCCTGCTGGTCGAGCATAACCTGCCGACTCATTCTTTCGTCATGCAGACCGGGACGGCGCTTGCAATGACGTTGCTTTATGCCGGCATCAGCTACAATTACATGGAGCGTCCGCTGACGCGGATGCGACAGAAAAATTCGCCGGTCGAGGAGAAGGACGCGGCGCCGGACGACATCAGCGAAAAAGAGGTTACGCCCGTCCAATCACCCGCTTGACGGCGGCCTTCATCCCGTCCTGAATCCCCAGCGGCAATTTCGTGAAAGCTCGATAGGCAAAAGCGCGCGGGTCTCTTTTCAGCCGCCAGTCATGCGCGTTCGGATTGACGATGTCCGCCTCGTCATAACCATATTCTCCGGCCAGAGCGATCAGCGCATCCGATGGCGTATAGCCGAATCCCGTATCGTTCCGCCATTTCTGCAGCGATTTGCCGTGGAACGTCTCGCTTTCGCGAATCGCGCCGTCGGGCGGTTGCAGCCCCAGCGCCTCCGGCAGCGACAACCGACCCGACACCAGATCCTCATAGCGTACCAGAGTCACGCAATCTGGCCGGCGATCGCTGAATTCCTTCAGCTTGGCATAGGCGCGTAGCCAGTGCTCCTCTTCGCGTTCCGGCGGTACGCCGAAGCGCCGCCAACTCGAATAAAGCGTGTCGATCGGGTTCCGCACGAGGCCGATAAACCGCACGTCGATATCCTTCGCCTGATCGGCGTAACGTTCCATCAGGTCGATGACGGTTGGCTGATAGAGGTGATGCGGCGACTTTTCGACCAGATCCCCCTCGCCTGCCTGTATCAGCGCAGTCCAGGCGTCAAAAAGTTGTTGCTCCGTGTCGAAAGGCGGCACGGTGGAGAGATTGGCGGCCAGCAGACGCCGCAGCTTTGAATGCGCGGTACGATATGAAAACGGTACCTCGCTATGTTCCATCCTGTACTGCGGCAGGCGGAGGATAGAGGCCGCCTTCACCCAGTAGAGCGTTTCGTTCTCGGCATGATCGGTCACGGCCAGCAGACGCGCGGACCCCAGTTCGGCCAGCTTGCGCTGAATGATGCTCGATCCCGACGATTTCACCGACAGGATGAAATAGCAGCTTTGTCTCACGCCTTCTTCCTCACGCCGGCGATGCTGCTCAGGAAAACCAGGCCATGCGCTGCAACCTGCCCCGCACTCCCGACGGCAAAAGCGGTGTCAGATCCTGGAACAACTGGCGCAGATGCTTGCGGCCCCATAGCGCAAACATACCCAGATAGAGCGCCCCGCCCAGGCAAACCAGCACGGCAATTGTCAGGATCGGGTGCATCGACGGCAGCAGATAAAGCTTCACCACCCACAACATGATCGCCATCAGTATCGATATCACCATCGGCGGCAGTATCGCGCCGAGATAATCGCGCACATCCATATCGAGCCGCGTCTTTGCCAGAAAGATCATGACCGGAACGACAATGGTCAGCGCGATCACATTGCCGACCGCAGCGCCCACCGTGCCATATGTCATCGCCAGCGCGAACACGAAGGCGATGTTGAAGATGGTCAGGATCGAATTGATGAGCGTACCGAGCCGCGGCTGACCATCGGCCATGAAAGCCGATGCCGCGAAAAGCAGCATGGTGTTCGGCACCCCTGCCAGCGCGAGCGTGGCAAAAACGGAACCGCTCGGCGCATATTTGTCGCCAAACAGGGTCGTGGTGAGCTCCAGCGCGATCGCCGTCGAGCCGAAGAAGACCGGAAACGCCGCAGTCGCCGCGGCGCGATTCAGACGAACGAAGGCCGAGACGATCCCGGCTGTATCCTCGATCCGGGACAATGCCGAGAAGGACGCGTCCTGAAAGGGCAGGATCACCGTGCGTCGCAGCGTATCGAGCGCCCGCGCGCCGACGCGATAAATAGCGACGCCCACCGGCCCCAGCACGAACCCGACGATCAGGTCCGGTCCCCGCATGTTCAGGATTTCGAGTCCGCGCGTCATCGTCACGCGCACGCCGAACGGCATGACCTCGCGAAGCCCGACTCGGTCGAACGCCAGCTTTGGCGTCCATCCGGCCGCACGCCAGGTCAGGACCGTCATCACCACTTGATGACAGAGCCGCTGGAAAACCAGTGCCCACACACCCGCCCCGGCCAGCGCCATCGCGATCGCGATCGCCCCGCCGACAATCCCCGCGATCGTCCCGCGCACCGCCAGGCTGCGATAGTTCATCTCGCGACGGAGTTTGGCCGCATGAACCCCGCGAACGGCCTCGATCAGGAAAATGAGGCCGAGACTGGCCACCACCACGCCCGTGCCAGCACCGTAGAAATGTTCCATCAATGGCGCGCCAATCAGCGCGAATATCAGCGCCAATATCACCGCCATCACAAGATTGTAGGTGAAACAGACCGAAGCGATATGGTCGTTCCATGCCGGCCGCTGAACGATTGCCTCGGCAAGGCCGCCCGCCACGAAAATCCGGCTGATATCGATGAACAATATGATGAAGGTGACGATGCCCAGATCGCGGATCGACAGCAATTGCGCCAATATGGCAAAAATCACGAACTGGACGATATTGTCCGCCCCTGTGCCGAGCACCATGAACGTGGATCCGCGCGCAAAGCGCGATGCTAGAGACATGCAGCTGACCTGTGATTTTCTGGGTTGATGACTGGCATACACGCTGGCTGATCTTCTGCCTATTCCTCCCGATGGGATCGCGCGGAAAATAGACGAGTGGACCGTTTCCGCCCGCCCGGTCGCGGGATGCGCCGACCCGTGCAACTGGCCTTGGTGCGAACGGCCGGGTCATGATATCCGGTATTTCGTGACCGATACTGCTCCCGCGCGATGGAAACCCGAACGCGGCCCGATAAAGGGTAAACCGCCGGAGCGCCTGAACGACGGACAGGTGCTGAGCGACCTGCGGGAAAGCGACATCGGTAATGGTCTGGTGCGTGCCGACCGGCCCGTTCGTTCGATCACCATGAAACGGATCATCGTGAACGGCGGCTATCGCGTGTTCGAAAATCTCGCGGCGCAGGGCCAGCAGGATGCCTCGATCGACGGTCTGCTGATCGAGGACGTGAAGGCGAGCGGTCTCGCGCGCGGATTTGCACGCATACAATATGACAGCCGACACGGCATCATCAGACGGGTCGAGGCGAGCGGTGTGGATCCCGCCCCCGCTCTGCCATGCGGGATAGCGTTCAATGGAACCGCACATGATTTTTCCATAGAGGATTGCGTGATGCGGGATTTCCGCATGCGCAAAGCGGAGGACCAGTATTGGAATGGCGACGGCTATTCCAGCGAACGCGGCAACTACGGCCTGCGGTTTCTGAGATGCTCCGCCTTCGACTGCACCGACGGCGGCTTCGATCTC
>JBFXHW010000213.1:0-5287 GCA_050176605.1 Sphingobium sp.
TGATCGCTGCGCCGCGCGGCTTCGGCTGCGGCAGCGATCCGATTGCCAATGCTGTCAGGGGTCATCTGCAATGCCGGATGGCGCGCAATGCCCTTCAGGCTCTCGCTGATCGCGCCCATCCGCTTGGCCATGTCGGTGAGGGTCGGGCCATAGTCGGGAATGACAATGTCCGCGCGCTCGGCGGCAAGGTGCTGAACCGCGCGGCGCATCAAAGCCAATTCGCCTTCCAGGCGGGCGAAAGCCTCGGCGGCGGGATCGCCAGCGGTATCCAGGGTGGCCGGGTCGGGTTCCGGCTCCGGCTCCGGTTCAAGGTCGAGCGGCAGTTCTACGTCATCGGTATCGGTATCCATCGCGTTTCTCCTACAGGCCCATGCCGATTGACCGGCTCCGCTCCACCGAGATGGAAGCGGCAAGGTCGCGGGCCAGATCGCGACCGAGTTCTGTTTTGATGCCAAGCTCGCGCGTGCGACTGCGCAGCAGGGATTCGACCTGCGCGTCGCGCTCCAGCCCCTTCACCAAATCCGTCATACGGTTGGTGAGCCTCTGCGCGCCCTTGGTGTCACCATCGCGCTGCATGGCCTCGCGCGCCTGCCCAAGCCGCTTCCAGTCGCTGACAAAGCGGTCGGCGCGCTGCGCGGGATCGACGCGGATTGCGGCTTCAAGCTGCATGGCCCGGATCGCGCCCTGGCTGCGGCCATCGGCAGCCTCGCGCGCCAGACCCGGCTGACGCTGCAAGGCGCTGGCGAGGTCGGCTGTGCCATGGGGCCGGATCGCGTCGAGCGCCTTTCCGGCCGTCTCCAGCGCGTCGCGCTGATGTGGCAGGACCGGCAATCCCTTTTCGCGCATCTGCCCGATGTCGGCGGCGGCGCGAGCATATCGTTCGACCGCCCGGCGCTGATCGGTCCTGCCAACATGATCGGTCGGCAGGGCTTCGAGTTTCTG
Organism: Sphingobium sp.; assembly: GCA_050176605.1. Classification (GTDB taxonomy): domain Bacteria; phylum Pseudomonadota; class Alphaproteobacteria; order Sphingomonadales; family Sphingomonadaceae; genus Sphingobium. The sequence continues at coordinate 943 of JBFXHW010000213.1, forward strand.
GGCCTGCGGGCGGAATCCGGCGAAGATCGACTTCGCCCGTTCCGGCAATTGCCGGGCGATCTCCACGATCCGTTCGCGGAAGGTGATGCCCCGCCGTTCGGCGAACTGCTGCTCGGGCTTGTAGTCGCTCGCCATATCCTTGCCGCGCTCGCGGCTGAGCGTGCGGACAAGCTTGGACTGATCGGCGAAGTCGTCGCGGCCATAGTGCAGGGCAAGGCCGTCACGGTGGCGTGACAGCGCGACATAGGCACCATGGCTGTCCATGCCCGGCGTGGCCAGCACATGCGCCCGGTCCACGGTCATGCCCTGCGCCTTATGGATCGTGGCAGCGTAGCCATGATCGAGGTGCGCATATTCTTTGGTGTCGAAAACGACGTTGCGACCATCGTCTGTGCGCACGGCCATGCGCTGCGGCGTCACCTTTTCGACAGTGCCTAGTGTGCCGTTTTTGACGCCCAGGCCCCGCTCATTTCGCAGGAACATGATGCGGTCGCCGCTGGCGAATTCACGCTCGCCCCGTTCGGCGCGGATGCTCACATCGATGCCCAGGTCGCCACTGGCGCGCAGCTTTTCGCGGGCCGCGTCATTGAGCTCGCGCACCTCGTCATTGGTGTGGGTGAGGATGATCCGCGTATCGCCGGGGCTGGCCTGCCGGTCGCGGTCCCAGCGCTCGATCAGCTCGCCGCGTGCCGCTTCCCGCGTCTCGGCGGCGTGCACCATGGCGCGTTCGTCATAGGCCTGAATCGCAAGTCCGGTGCGCCCGGTAGCAAGGTGACGGGTGGCGTCCTGCTGCCAGCCGTCGTGCTGGCGGCGCACTTCGTTGATTTCGACACCGCCGTGCCGTTCATGGATCGACCGGAACGCTGCTCCAGCTTCGATGGCCTGGAGCTGCTGCGGGTCGCCGACGAGAACAATTTTCGCGCCTGCATGGGCGGCATGGGAGAGGACGCGCTCCATCTGGCGCGTGCCGACCATGCCTGCTTCATCGATCACCAGCACATCGCGCGCGGTGAGCAATTCGCGGCCCTGGCCCCACTGATGTTCAAGGCTGGCGATGGTGCGGGAGGCGATGCCTGAACCGTGCTCCAGCCCCTCGGCGGCAATGCCGGACAACGCCGCACCGCGAACGGTATAGCCCGCGCCTTCCCAAGCCTCGCGCGCCACGCCCAGCATCGCGCTCTTGCCGGTCATCATGTCGAGCACGAGGGCACCTGCCTTGGCGCGTTTGCTCAGTTCCACAAGCGGATCGAAACGTTGACCTGGCCGATCGACATCGTTGGGAGTGAGATAGGTTCGAATCCGGACTGCGACTTTCCTGGCGATGAGTTCATCCAAGTCCCTCAACCGGAAGCCGTTGAGGATGGACGGCTGGAGGCCCGCCGAGGTGATGAGCAATGACCGCCGGCAATTTTCCAGGACATCGTCTAGGATCTCCATCTGCTCGAAACACGCCAGCGGCCGTATCGGATAGGAATTGAGCGCGTGCTGCGCGAGGGCAACGCGTTGGCGCGCTGCATCAAGCGCAACGCCGGCCTCGGAGCCATTCCGCAAGCGCGGAGGGAGTGCGTTATAAGCAGGTTCGATGCTCTGCACTTCCTGCAGTGCCTCTGCCTCTTCCTGGCGGGCCGCGGCCAACTCTTCCTTCCCGACCATGTTTCGCAGTGCGTCTCGCCCAACCAAGCGTTCGAGCGACTTCCTGCCGGGCGCAGATGCGACCGATTTGACGAAGCCCATCTTCTTCGGCCCGCCGTTGCTGGCGTAAGCCCGCTCATGCGCATCTGAGATTTGTCCCCCAACAGCAAAAGCCACCTGCACCTCCTCGCCCTTGTCGGCCGCGTAGACGAGCGTGACTGCCTCAAGGAAGAAATTGGACCGTCGGCCGATCCGCTTTAGCGCCAGGATGGTTCTGCGAAACTCGTCGCCCCTTTGCCGCCGAACGACCTTTGCGACATCCAGGATCGAAAGCTCAGCGATCGTCGGCGCATCAGCGGGATAGGGTCTGATCTCGACGGCGCCGTAGCCTCGCAGGTCAGCGGGACGCACGACGGCCTCGGCCGAAAGTCTAACCGGTACGCGCAGAATTGCGTCATAGTCGATGCCAAGAGTTTCATCCTGGGGGGTCTCTTCGACGGCATCTTTGAGACGGGCCTCGCCGACTTCAGTAAGACGGATAGATCGGTCGCCGTCCCCGGCAGCCACGAAGGTCGCATAACCGGCATCGATCAAGGCGCTCGACGATGCTTCGATTACATCGAGTTTGAGCCCCAGCGCAGCAGCAATTTCGCGCAGCGACGAGATCTCGAGCGCAGCGCAGCGCATAGCAAATTCCTGGATCGTCGGAATCCGGCGCTGCGCCAGGGTCACCGCTTCCAATGTCAGGCGGAAGACTGGAAGACCGACTTCACCATAATCGATCAGTTCGAAGCCTTCGCGGAACTGGTGCCTGCGGGCGATATCTTCTGGCGTCATTGCAAGATGTCCACGAGGCAATCCTTGTCGTGCTCGTCGAAGTATTTGACCACTTTGCGAAATGGATTTTGCCCATGAACGCCTCGACAAAAGACGAAGTCACCGACAATGATCAACGCGCTTTTACCGCGTGACAGGGCAACATTGAGGCGCGGCTGTTCCCTCAGAAAGCCAAGGTCCATGCGCGGGTTTGAACGCACGATGGAATAGATGCAGATGTCAGCCTGACGCCCCTGGAACGCATCGACGGTGTTGCACTCGACGTCCAGATCTTGCCACTCCGCAACCCCGCGATTGATCATGTCACGCAGGTCCTCAACCTGGGCCGTGTAGTCGGCATGATGCGGTTCCTACTCAATGCCTATTGCCCGGTCGGACGGATTCGAATGCCGGCATGTGAACGCCGGGTGATGCGCTGATTCCACGTTGCAAAATCAATCTGAGTGCGGATTCGATACTTAGCTATATAAGCTGGATTTGCTTTTGCAACCCAACTGTTCCCAGCGCCTTGGGCGCTTTCCCGTTTCGTCGTCAGGTTCCTGCAACGTCCGCTGTGAGGGCGATAGCCGCCAGACCTAAGAGGCCGGCATTATCTGCCCATTGCAGCATTCAGCCTGCTACGTAGATCGGCATGCTTCTCAGGGTTTAGCGCCATGAGTTTCCTGAGATTGATCAGTTTCCAACGTACCGCAGGGAGATTCGCCGCTTCCGGTAACCCAATCAGGCTGAAGTCAGGCTGCGCCTCGTGGAGGGAAAGAAGAAATTCGGCGGCGGCGCCATTGGTCCGCGCTCGGATATCCTCGATCAGCCGCTCACGGGCGGCGAACAGCGTTTCGAGCGGCACATGCTCGATCGTCATGCCATCGAATTCCTGCGCGAAGGCACGGTCGATATCGATGCGGTTGGGATCGATTAGTTCGTGGATTGGTCGCCCTGAGCAGGCGACATAGACCAGGAAGGTGCGGAACAGGTCGTCGTTGATGCCCTCGTGCTGGTAGAGCAGATGGATATCGTAAAGGTCCCGTGGATGCTGGCGATCAAGTGCCGCGCAGATCTTGCCGGCATAAATGTCCTCGAAGGAAAGCACCGGCATTTCAGCAAAGCCGAATGCCTCCTCCACCGCATCCGTGACCCGCATGATGTGCGGCGCCTTCACGGTGCCTCGAAGGACGGGCGAGACCTCTATCTTAACTTCGGCATCGGCGGAACGGAGGAGCACCCGGGTATCGCCATCGCCCCCGCCGCTGATCCTTTGCGCATTGACGCCGCGGAGGCTCTTCCGTGCGCGCTCGACAATTCGATCGAAGGCGGCATCGATGTTGGCGAGGGCAGTTTCGCGGTCGTGGAGCGGCACGTAGGTCAGGTCGATGTCGACTGAGAGCCGCGGCATGTCCCGGTAAAAGAGATTGATCGCCGTGCCGCCCTTGAGTGCGAAATCCGGCTCGTCGGCCACGATGGGGATTGCGCTCACCAGAAGGCTGACTTGGGCCGCATAGCGTTCACGCGCCATTGCCGACCTCGTTGGCAGGCTCTGGCACCGCAAACTCCTCTGGCACGACGAGTTGATAGGCTGCCGCATAGCGACCGCCTTCAACCAGCATGCGCGGGCCCTTGCCCATATCGATCCCAGCACGATCGATGTGCGGCAGCCACCGATGCCGATGGCGGTCGGCGAACAGGAAGAACAGCCGCTTCACCTTTATGCTCTTGCAGGCGCCCAGCAAGGCGCTCAACCGGCCGGGGCGCAGGGTCGCCAGTCCCTGGAAAAGCATGTCGACCTTGTGGAAGCTCTCCTGGTCCGGAAGTTCGTTCAGGGCTTCAAGCACCGCGCGCTCTGGGGTCGAGCGCCGCATCGGCCAGTCCCAGGGGTTCGGCC
>JBFXHW010000214.1:0-5282 GCA_050176605.1 Sphingobium sp.
GATCGTCTGGATCGACAAGCGTATCCAGTCGGTGGAAATGGACCGGCAGCAGGTGCTCTCGACCGACCAGCTCCGGCTGCAGGTCGATGCCTTTGCCCGCTATCGCGTCACCAACCCGCTGCGCATGTACATATCGGCAGGAAGCGAGGAGAATGTCTCCGAGGCACTGCGCCCCATCCTGGGATCGGCGCTGCGCAACGAACTGGGCAAGCGTCCGTTCGCGGCGCTGCTGAGCCCCGAGCGTGGCGAGGTGATGCACAATATCCGCACCGGCCTCAACCGGATCGCGCGCCAATATGGCGCGGAGGTGATCGACGTGCGGATCAAGCGGGCCGACCTGCCGGACGGCACGCCGCTGCAGAGCGCGTTTCAGCGCATGCGCACCGCGCGGCAGCAGGAGGCGCTCACCATCCGTGCCCAGGGTGAAAAGCAGGCGCAGATCATTCGTGCCGAGGCCGATGCCGCCGCTGCGCAGATTTATGCGGCCAGTTTCGGCAAGGATCCGAACTTCTACGAATTCTATCGGGCGATGCAGGCCTATCGACGCACATTCGCAACCGATGCGAAGGGGCAGACCAGCATCATCCTGTCGCCGGACAATGATTTTCTCAAGGAATTCAGGGGCCGCTGACTGGCGGACCGGGTCCGTCATTCAATCTGCGTTCAGGCGGGTTTGTGCATCCGGGCGCGTGATCCGGAAACGGAAAATCCGCCTGTCATGAGGACTATGAGAGGAAGTAGAGACGTGCGTTACGCTTATGCCACCACTGCCGCCCTGTTGCTGGGCGGGACGGCCATCGCCATCAGCCATCATGATCCGCTGGGCGCGCAAACCGCGCAGAACGAGGGGATGAAGGCCGCCGCGCCGCAAGGCGCCCCCGCCAGCCTTGCCGACATGGTCGAGCGGCTTCAGCCAGCCGTCGTCAATATTTCGACGCGGCAGCGCGTTCAGGTGCAAAATCCGTTCGCGGGCACGCCGTTCGGCGACCTGTTCGGCGGGGGGCAGCCCCAGACCCGCCAGGCGCAATCGCTGGGATCGGGCTTTCTGATCTCGTCCGACGGCTACGTCGTCACCAACAATCATGTGGTTGCCCCGGGCGCGCAAGGCGCGAGCGTGGACAGCATCACCGTAACGCTTTCCAACCGCGAGGAATATGAGGCGAAACTGGTCGGCCGGGACCCGGCGACCGATCTTGCCGTCCTGAAGATCAGCGCGAAAAAGCCTCTGCCCTTCGTCAAGTTCGGCGACAGCACAAAGGCGCGGGTGGGCGACTGGGTCATCGCGATCGGTGAGCCCTATGCGCTTTCCGGAACAGTGACCGCAGGCATCATCTCGGCGGTTCACCGCTCCACCGGTGGACCCTATGACCGGTTCATCCAGACCGATGCGTCGATCAACCAGGGCAATTCGGGCGGTCCGATGTTCGACATGAACGGCAATGTGATCGGCATCAACAGCCAGATATTGTCCCCTTCCGGCGGCAATGTCGGCATCGGTTTCGCGATACCGTCCGAACAGGCGATTCCGGTGATCGACACGCTGCGCAAGGGCGAATCGGTCAAGCGCGGTTACATCGGCGTGCAGATCAGCCCGCTGGGCGAAGACATGGCTGATTCCCTCGGGCTGGCCAAGAATCGCGGCGAGTTCGTGCAGGGCGTTGAGCCTGGCGGCGCGGCCGACAAGGCCGGCGTCAAGGCGGGCGATGTCATCGTCAGCGTCGATGGACGCGAGGTAACGCCCGACGAAACGCTGTCGTTCCTGGTCGCCAACCAACCGGTTGGGTCCAGCGTGCCGATCGTGCTGATCCGCGGCGGAAAACGCCAGACCGTCACGGTCAAGGTTGGCGAGCGGCCACCGGAAGAACAGCTGGCGCAGTTCGGTCGCGATCCGGACCAGGATTTCACGCAGCCCGGCCAGAATGACAGTGCGCAGGCCGCGCAACAGGCGCTCGGCCTTGCCGTCCTGCCGCTCAACGGCAACATCATCCGTCAACTTGGCATCCCGGCGGATACGCGCGGCGTGGTAATTTCGGCCGTCGACGGATCGAGCGATGCGGCGGCCAAGGGGCTGCAGCGCGGCGACGTCATTCTCTCGGCGAACAACCAGCCGACCACCAGCGAGCAGCAACTGAGCGCTGCGGTTGCGGCGGTCAAGAAGGCGGGCCGCAATGCCGTACTGCTGCAGGTGCTTCGCCGTGGCCAGCCCGCCACGTTCGTTGCCGTGCGTTTGCGCGAAGACTGAGCAGGCCCTCCTTTTGGTGCGGTCGGGTGATTTCACCTGACCGCAAAATGCGCTGAACCGCGATTTCGATTCGATCGCGGTTCAGTTTCCCGTTCGCGGCATGCTTCGGGCGCGCCAAATGTTCCATTTCGCCGGGAATCGCACTAAGCCCGAATCGCAACCGGAGCGGGAGGGCAGATATGGCGGACGGCATTTTCCTTGGAACGGCGGGTGTCGGTGGTGAACCGCAATATCTCAACCTGCGCCGGGCGAACCGTCATGGCCTGATTGCGGGCGCGACCGGCACGGGAAAGACGGTGACGTTGCAGGGCATAGCCGAAAATCTCTCGCGAGAGGGCGTTCCGGTATTCGTCGCCGATGTGAAAGGTGACCTTTCCGGCATTTCCATGGCCGGATCGCCGACGTTCAAACATGCCGACAAGCTGGAGGGGCGCGCGAAGGAGATCGGCCTCGATCCCTATGTCTATGAGGACAATCCGGCGATCTTCTGGGACCTCTATGGCGAACAGGGGCATCCGATCCGCACCACGGTGAGCGAGATGGGTCCACTGTTGCTCTCGCGCCTGATGGATCTCAACGAAACGCAGGAAGGCGTGCTGAACATCGCCTTCCGTTATGCCGACGAGGAGCATCTGCTGTTGCTCGATCTGGGCGATCTGCAGTCGATGCTGGCCTATTGCGCGGAAAATGCCGACATGCTTTCGGCCAAATATGGCAATGTCACCAAGGCCAGCGTCGGCGCGATCCAGCGCCAGCTCCTGACGCTGGACAGCCAGGGCGGGGACGCCTTTTTCGGCGAGCCTGCGCTCGATATCCACGATTTTCTGAGCGTGGACGAAAAGGGGCGCGGCTATATCAATATACTCGCCGCCGACAGGCTGATGCGGAGCCCGAAACTCTATTCGACCTTCCTGCTATGGCTGCTTTCCGAACTGTTCGAGACCCTGCCCGAGGTTGGCGATCCGGAAAAGCCCAAGCTCGTCTTCTTCTTCGACGAGGCGCATCTGCTGTTCGACGATGCACCAAAGGCGCTGACCGACAAGATAGAGCAGGTCGTGCGCCTGATCCGTTCCAAGGGTGTTGGTGTCTATTTCGTGACGCAAAACCCGATCGACATCCCGGAGGAGGTGGCTGGCCAGCTCGGCAACCGGGTGCAGCACGCGCTGCGCGCTTTCACCCCGCGCGACCAGAAGGCGGTCAAGGCGGCGGCCGAGACGTTCCGCGTGAACCCAGATCTTGATGTCGAAACGGTTATCACCCAGCTGAAGGTCGGCGAGGCGCTTGTCTCCGTCCTCGGCGATGATGGCGCACCGAGCATCGTCCAGCGCACGCTGATCGCGCCGCCGCGATCCCGGCTCGGGCCGGTCGATGCGAAGGAACGCGCGATCATCAGGTCGATTTCGCCGGTCGACGGCAAATATGATGCGGTTGTCGATCGCGAGAGCGCCGAGGAGATTCTGGCCGCACGCGGGGCCGCCGCCGCCGCCTCCGCACAGGCGGAACAGGCGCAGGCCGAGGCGGACAAGGCCGCCGCGCAGCAGGCCAGGGTTGAGGCGAAGCAGCGCGAGGCGGAACTGAAGGAACAGGCGCGTGCGGATGCCGCCGCCCGCCGCGAGGCCGCCCAGCCGAGCAATTTCGATCGCGCAATCCAGTCGGCGACCCGCTCGGTCGGCTCCTCGCTTGGCCGTCAGGTTGCGAACGAACTGGGCAAGGCCGTGTTCGGAAGCGGGCGGAGCAGCAAATCTTCCGGCGGCCTTGTCGGCGGCCTGGTCCGCGGTGTTCTGGGCAATTTGTTCAAATAAGTCGAAAAAAGCCCCGGCGTCCTTTTTGGGATGCCGGGGCTCTGTTTCCTGTCGCGATTTCTGAAGCGTCAGAAGACGTCTCTGACTGGAAATCGCTCCAGCCGTTATCGAACGGCGGGATAGCTTACAATTTCTCCATCAGTTCGGGCACGATCTTGTAGAGATCCCCGACAAGACCGATGTCGGCGACCTGGAAGATCGGGGCATCCTCGTCCTTGTTGATGGCGACGATGGTCTTGGAGTCCTTCATGCCGGCGAGGTGCTGGATCGCGCCGGAGATGCCGATGGCGACATAGACTTCCGGAGCGACGATCTTGCCGGTCTGGCCGACCTGATAGTCATTGGGGACATAGCCCGCATCGACAGCCGCGCGGGATGCGCCGACGGCTGCACCCAGCTTGTCGGCGAGCGGGAAGATGGTCGCCTCGAACGTCTCGCTGTCCTTCAATGCCCGGCCGCCCGACACGATGATCTTGGCGCTGGTGAGTTCGGGACGCTCGTTCTTGGCGATCTCCGCGCCAACGAAGCTGGAGAGGCCCTTGTCACCGGTGGAGGAGACGGCTTCAACCGTGCCGCTGCCACCGTCCTTCGCCGCCTTCTCGAACGCGGTGCCGCGCACGGTCAGCACCAGCTTGGCGTCAGATGTCTTGACCGTCGCGATCGCATTGCCCGCATAGGTCGGGCGTGTGAAGGTATCGGCGCTCTCGACCGAGAGGATATCGCTGATCTGCATCACGTCGAGCAAGGCGGCGACGCGCGGGGCGATATTCTTGCCATTCGATGTGGCGGGCGCGATGAAGGCGTCATGGTGCCCCATGAGATCGACGATCAGCGGCGCGATGTTCTCCGCAAGCGCATGATCATAGGCGGCATCGTCGGCGACATGCACCTTGCCCACGCCTGCGATCTTCGCGGCCTCATCGGCGACGCCGCCGACGCCCGATCCGGCGACCAGCAGATGAACCTCACCCAGCTTGCTCGCAGCGGTGACGGCGGAGAGAGTGGCGTCCTTGAGAGCTCCACCCTCATGCTCAACCCATACAAGCGTCTTCATGCCGCTACTCCCAATGCTTTCAGTTTCGCGATCAGCTCATCGACATCGGCAACCTTCACGCCGGCCTGTCGCTTGGGCGGTTCCTCGACCTTCACCGTGGTGAGGCGCGGCGATATGTCGACGCCATACTCCTCCGGCTTCTTCTGCGCCAAGGGCTTCGACTTCGCCTTCATGATGTTGGGGA
>JBFXHW010000215.1:0-5277 GCA_050176605.1 Sphingobium sp.
GGAAGAGGTTCACGGCCTCCTGACCCCCGGCAAGAACCCATTCTTCGAGCATGCCGAGGCTCAATATTACCTCGCGCGGCGAGGCGGCAGGATCACGGGGCGCATATCTGCCCATATCGACCGGCTGGCGCTGACCATGTCGCCCGAACAGGGCATGGGTCCGGGCACGGGAAACTGGGGCATGTTCGAAGCGCTCGATGGCGAAAGCGCGGCCGCTCTGATCGCCGCGGCCGAGGGCTGGCTGCGCGACAAGGGAATGACCCATGTACTCGCGCCTATCTCGCTTTCCATCTGGGAAGAGCCGGGCCTGCTGACACAGGGGCATGATCAAGCACCGACGGTCATGATGGGCCATCACCTGCCCCGCTTCGAGGGATGGGTTGACGAGGCGGGCTATGAACCGGCCAAGCAGCTCCGGACCTATGAGCTTGACATCACCCAGCAATTCCCGCCGTTGATCCAGCGGATCGTGCAATCGGGCGAAAAGAATGACCGCATCCGCATCCGTCGCGTCGACAAGAAAAGGTTCGACGAGGAAGCGGCGATCATTCTCGCCATATTGAACGACGCCTGGGGCGACAATTGGGGGTTCGTGCCGATCACCGACGCCGAGGTCGCCTTTACCGGCAAGAAGCTGAAGCCGATCGTGTTCGAGGATCTGATCCGCATTGCCGAACTGGATGGCGAACCGGTTGCCTTCATGATGACCCTGCCCGATCTCAACGAAGCGCTGAAGCCGCTTGACGGCAAGCTCTTCCCGTTCGGTTGGGCAAAGCTCCTCTGGTGGCTGCATCGCCCCCAATGCCGCACGATGCGTGTGCCGTTGATGGGCGTCGTCAAACGGCTGCAGGCCTCACGCATGGCCAGCCAGCTCGCCTTCATGATGATCGAATATATTCGCCGTGATGCCGTCGCGAAATTCGGCTCCACGCGCGGCGAAATCGGATGGATTCTCGATGACAATCAGGGAATGAATGCCATCGCCGATGCGATCGATAGCCACGTGAACAAGGTCTACACCGTTTATCGCAAATCCCTGTAGGCCGCGATTCGCCAGCATTGCCACAGTCGGATTATTCGGACATATCTTCCAGCGATGTGGTGTTCCTCTCCAATCGGCCATCCATGACAGCCAACACCCCTTTTTCCGCGGAAGCCCGGCATCAGGTGGACATGGAGAGCGATTCGCTTCTTGCAGCCATTGTCCGGTCTTCTGCCGACGCAATCGTCAGCAAGGATCTCGACAGCATAGTCATGAGCTGGAATCCGGCCGCGACGCGCATATTCGGTTTCGCCGCCGAGGAAATGATCGGCGAATCGATCCGCAAGCTGATCCCCGACGAGTTGCAATATGAAGAGGACATGATCCTGGAACGGGTCAGGACCGGGCAACAGGTAGAACCGTTCGAAACGATACGCCTTTCCGCCTCGGGCGAGCGCATTCCCGTTTCGATCACCGTCTCTCCGATAAAGGACACAGCAGGCAGGATCATCGGCGCGTCCAAGACAGCCCGCGACCTGCGCGAGCGAAGCGCGATGGCCGCGAAGCTGCGCGACACCGAACAGCGATTTCAGCTTCTTGCGGACAACATGTCGCAGTTCGCCTGGATCGCCGAAGCCGATGGCCCGATATACTGGTACAACAAGCGCTGGTATGATTACACCGGGACCACGATTGACCAGATGAAGGGATGGGGCTGGCAAGCCGTCCATCATCCCGATCACGTCGACAGGGTGACCAAACTCTTCCAGCAACGCCTTGCTGCCGGAGAGGAATGGGAAGATGTCTTCCCGCTGCGCAGCGCGGAAGGAGAATATCGCTGGTTCCTGTCGCGGGCGATGCCGATACGCGACGAAAGCGGCAAGGTGCTGTGCTGGTTCGGTACCAACACCGACATCACCGAGGAGCGCCGTCAGCGCGAAAAGATCGATCTGTTGATGCGCGAGATCGGCCACCGCTCGAAGAACATGTTCTCGATGGTTCAGGCGCTGGCGCGCCGGACGGCGCCGAGCGACCAGGCCGAGTTCGTCGCCCGCTTCGAACAACGTCTTCAGGCGCTCGCGGCAAATCAGGATCTCCTGATCAGTGGCAATTGGACCGGTGCGAAGATCGACGATCTTGTGCGAACCCAGCTATCCTATGTCGATGACCTTATCGGCAACCGGATTTCCGCTTCCGGCCCCCCGCTGGTGCTGACACCGGCCTCGGCGGAAACCATCGGCATGGCGATGCACGAACTGGTAACGAACGCCGCCAAATATGGCGCCCTTTCCGGCAACACCGGCGTTGTGACGATAAGCTGGTCGATCGAGGAAAGTGACGGCGAGCAGTTTTTCCTGCTTGAATGGCGTGAAAGTGGAGGCCCGCCGGTGTCACCGCCAAAGCAGGAGGGCTTCGGCAGCACGGTCGTCAATCGTCTGCCCGCCATGAGCCTCAACGCCGAGGTGAAAAGCAGTTTCGATGAGGCAGGCTTTTCATGGAGCCTCCGCTGCAAGGCGAGGCGCGTCATCGAGAGGCCCTGATCTCTACGATCAGGAAAACTCTGTCGCTTCGAAACGCACGGGTTCGCCCACTGCCTCGTTCGCGAGGCTGTCTTCCCACATAACCCGGTTGCCGCGGATGATCGTACCGATGGCCTTGCCCATCAGTTCCATGCCCTCGAAAGGTGACCAGTCGCAGCGCGAGGCAAGCCAATCCGAGCCGACAGTCCACCGCTTCTCGAGGTCGACGACGGTGAAATCCGCGTCATAGCCGCGCGCGATACGGCCCTTGCCGACGAGACCGAAGATGCGCTGAGGTCCCGCGCTCGTCAGCTCGATGAACCGCTGCAGCGAAAGGCGTCCGTTCGCGACATGGTCGAGAAACAGCGGGACCAGCGTCTGCACGCCGGGCATACCGCTGGGCGAAGCGGGATAGGGTTTTGCCTTTTCCTCGATCGTATGCGGCGCGTGATCGGAACCGATCACATCGGGCACACCCTGATTGAGCCAGTGCCAGAGCCCTTGGCGATGCGCGGCGCTGCGAATCGGCGGGTTCATCTGCGCATAGGTGCCAAGGCGCGGATAAGCATCCTCTCCCGCCAGCGTCAGATGCTGCGGCGTCACCTCGCAGGTCGCGATATCCTTGTTCAGCCCGATATATTCCAGCTCAGCGGGCGTGGTGATGTGCAGGATGTGAATGCGCCGCCTCGCCGCGCGGGCAAGCGCGATGATCCGTTTTGTCGCCAGCATCGCGCTTTCATCGTCGCGCCAGACGGGATGAGAGGACGGGTCGCCTTCGACGCGCAGATCCTTGCGTGCGTTCATCCGCGCCTCATCCTCGGCGTGGATGGCGACGCGCCGCGTGCCCGATGCGAGCACCCGCGCCAGCGCATCGTCATCGTCGACGAGCAGGCTGCCGGTCGAGGCGCCCATGAAGATCTAGACTCCCGCTGTGCCGGGAATGCGCTCCAGTTCCTTCAGTTCCCCGGCATTGTCGGCGGTCGCGCCGACATAGAAAGCATGGTCGCACCACATGCGATGATGCGCGCGGCCAAGCTTGTCGGCTATGCGCTCGGCCGTATCGGTGTTGGGATTGGTGTTCGGCATTTCGAAAACCGCCGTCACGCCGCCCAATACAGCCGAGCGGCTGCCCGATTCGAGATCTTCCTTATGTTCGAGCCCCGGCTCGCGAAAGTGGACCTGGCTGTCGATAACCCCCGGCAATATGTCGAGGCCCGTGCAGTCGATCGTCTCACCCGCATCGCCCAGTGACGATCCGATCACCGCGATCTTCCCTCCATACACGCCAATGTCGGCGGAGACCGGTCCGCCCGGTGTGTGGACAGTTCCGTTCTTCAGGATGAGATCAAATATGTGGGACATGGTGTGTTCTCTTGGATAACCTTGCCGCCTGTCCTACCTAAAGCGCATGGCTGTTACCACCCTCAAAGACCGTGCCCTGCTGCGAATTACAGGTGCGGACGCCCGACCCTTTTTACAGGGATTGATCACGCAGGACGTCCTCTCTCTGAAAGAGGGCGCGCCGCGCTGGTCCGGCCTGCTGACGCCGCAAGGCAAGGCATTGTTCGATTTTCTGCTGTGGGCGGACGGTGACGACATCCTGATCGATTGCGAGGCGGAACAGGCGGACGCGCTGGCGAAACGCCTGACGCTTTATCGCCTGCGGCGGAAAGTCGACATCACGCGTGATCAGGAGTTGGCAGTCCACTGGTCACCTGATGCGAAGGATATGCCACTCGACCCCCGCTTGCCGGACCTTGGTCACCGCTGGATCGCATCCGCAGGGTCCGGCGATGCGAGCGCCGCCTTCCGGGCGCACCGGCTTGCGCAGGGCGTCACCGAAGGCGTTCAGGAAATCGGCAGCGACCGGACGCTATGGCTCGAAGCGAATGCCGAGGAGCTGAATGGCGTGGACTATACGAAGGGCTGTTATGTCGGGCAGGAGAACACTGCCCGCATGCATTATCGCAACAAGGTCAACCGGCGACTGGTCGTGGTTCCCGCGGACCGGTCGGACCCGGCGCGGCAGGTCGTCCTCATCTCCGATCTCGGGCTGGCGATCGACCATCGACGCGTCGAGGACGTGGCAGGCCTTCCCTTGCCCGACTGGCTTTCTGACACGATCGCACAGACGCAGGCATGAGAAGATTCCTTGCGGTCGCGGCGTTGTTGCTGCTTTCCCTCGCCCCTGCGCGAGCCGATACGCCATGGGAACTGGTCCACGCCTATCCGCACGACAGCGACGCCTTCACCGAAGGGCTGCTCTGGCTCGACGGAAACCTCTATGAGAGCACTGGCCAATATGGCGCGTCGGAAATCCGCGAAGTCGATCTGAAGAGCGGCAAGGTGCTGCGCTCCATCGCCCTGCCCAATGTGTATTTCGGCGAGGGTATCGTCGACTGGGGTGACGAGATCATCTCGCTGACCTGGCGGAACCATATCGGCTTCCGGTGGCGGCACAGCGACTTCGGGATGACGGGAAGCTTCGGCTATCCGGGCGAAGGCTGGGGCATGACGCACGACGGCACTCACGTAATCATGAGCGACGGCACCGATGAATTGCGCCTGCTCGACCCCAAAACCATGGTCGAAATCCGCCGAATCAGCGTTACCTGGAACGGCAAGCCGGTGCGCCTCCTCAACGAGCTGGAATATGTGAAGGGCGAAATCCTCGCCAATACCTTCTTTATCGGACTTCTCGACGACGCGATGCCATCAACGGATATTCATGCCGCCGACTATGCCGACCTTTATCGCGGTCTGCTTTCACGCGAG
>JBFXHW010000216.1:0-5236 GCA_050176605.1 Sphingobium sp.
CGAAGATATTGTCGTCGTCATAGGGAAGGGTGGCGTCTATCGGCATCGGTCTTTCTCCGCGTCTATTCCTTGGGGCGGCTGGCCTTTTCGGCGAGGCCCGAAACGCCCTCGCGCCGGTCCAGCTCCGCGCGGATATCGTCGAGCGACAGGCCCATGTCGGCCAGCAGCACGGTGAGGTGGAAGAGCAGGTCCGCCCCTTCCTTGACCGCTTCCGCCTTGTCGTCGGCAATCGCCGCGATCACCAGCTCGACCGCTTCCTCGCCCACCTTCTGCGCGATCTTGGCGCGGCCGCGCGCCGTCAGCTTCGCGACATAGGAAGAGCCGGGGTCGGCCGTGCGGCGGTCCTTTATGGTCTGTTCGAGGCGGTCGAGGCTGTCGCGCATAGTGGGTCTTTCTTCGCGCCCCAGGGAACGCAGGTCAAGTCAGAGGATCGGCGTGCGCACCGGGATGCCGGCGGCGGCCAGCGCGGCATGCGCCTCGCCGATGCTGTGCTGGCCGAAGTGGAAGATCGAGGCGGCGAGCACGGCGCTGGCATGGCCCTCGCGCACGCCCTCGACCAGATGATCGAGCGTACCGACGCCGCCGCTGGCGATCACCGGGACCGACACGGCGTCGGCAATGGCGCGGGTGAGCGCGAGGTCATAGCCCTGTTTCGTCCCGTCGCCATCCATCGATGTGACAAGCAGTTCCCCGGCGCCCAGCTCCGCCAGGCGCACGGCATGAGCAAGCGCGTCGATGCCCGTCGCGCGGCGGCCGCCATGGGTGAAGATTTCCCACGCGCCTTCGCCCACCCGGCGCGCGTCGACGCTGGCGACGCAGCACTGGCTGCCGAAACGGTCGGCGATGTCGGCGACGACCTCCGGCCGCGCGACTGCTGCGCTGTTGACCGCCACCTTGTCGGCCCCGGCGAGCAGCAATGCGCGCGCGTCTTCCGCGCTCTTCACCCCGCCACCGACGGTCACCGGCATGAAGCAGACCTCCGCCGTGCGCCGCACGATATCGAGAAGAGTGCCGCGATCCTCATGACTGGCGGTGATGTCGAGGAAGCACAGCTCGTCCGCGCCCTGTTCGTCATAGACGCGTGCCTGTTCGACCGGGTCGCCAGCGTCGGCAAGGTCAACGAAGTTGACGCCCTTGACCACGCGCCCATTGGCGACATCGAGACAGGGGATGACACGGACGCGGACGGTCATTTCTGACCTCGCTCGCGCTCGGTGCCGCGCGCATCAACGCACATGCTCATTCCGCCGCCGCCACGGCCAGCGCCGCCTTCAGGTCCAGCCGGCCGTCATAAAGCGCGCGGCCGGTGATGACACCCTCGATCCCGTCATCGGCATGCAGCGCAAGCAGACGGATGTCGGACAGGCCCGCGACGCCGCCACTGGCGATGACCGGAATCGAGCAGGAGCGGGCCAGATCGACCGTCGCCTCGACATTCGCGCCCTTCAGCAATCCATCGCGCCCGACATCGGTGAACAGCAGGCTGGCGACGCCTGCATCCTCGAACCGGCGGGCGAGATCGACCACCGCCATGTCGCTTTTTTCCGCCCAGCCATCGGTCGCGACCATGCCGTCGCGCGCATCGACCGCGACGACGATGCCGCCGGGAAATTCCTTTGCGGCCAGCTTCACGAAATCCGGGTCCTTCAGCGCCGCAGTGCCGATGACGAGGCGCGACACGCCGAGGCCGAACCAGCGTTCGACCGATTCCATCGTGCGGATGCCGCCGCCAAGTTGCACATGGCCGGGAAAGGCGCGCACGATGCCCTCCACCGCGTCGCCGTTTACCGCACGGCCCGCGAAGCTGCCGTCCAGATCGACGACATGCAGGTGCCATGCCCCCGCTTCGTGGAACAGCACGGCCTGCGCCGCAGGATCGTCGCCATAGACGGTCGCCCGGTCCATGTCGCCCTCGGCCAGGCGCACCACCTGTCCGCCCTTGAGGTCGATCGCGGGGAAGACGATGATGCTCATTACGGCTTCCACTCCAGAAAGCGTGAAAGGAAGGAAAGGCCGTAGGTCTGGCTCTTTTCCGGGTGGAACTGCACGCCGACGATCGTGTCGCGTCCGACCGCGCTCACCAGCGGGCCGCCGTGGCGCGTGATCGCGAGAATGTCGGTCGGGTCCGCCGCGTCGAAATGATAGCTGTGCAGATAATAGGCCTCGCCCGGTGTGATCAGCGGGTGCGGCCCGGAACCGGACTCATGGGGAACGACATCGTTCCAGCCCATATGGGGTATCTTGATGTCAGGCTCACCGGGCTCGATCAGGCGGACCTTTCCCGCGATCCAGCCCAGCCCCTCATGGCTGCCGAATTCCTCACCCGTGTCGGCGAGCAATTGCATACCGACGCATATGCCGAGAAAGGGTGTGCCGCGCGACCGGACTGCCTCGGTCATCGCCTCGACCACGCCGGGCAGCGCGTAAAGCCCGTCGCGGCATGCGCGAAACGCGCCCACGCCGGGGAGGACAATGCGGTCCGCCCGCGCCACTGTGTCGCCGTCTGCTGCAAGCTGCACATCGGCCGCTCCGGCCTTCACCAATGCGTTATGAACCGAATGGAGATTGCCCGCGCCATAGTCGATCAGCGCGATGGTCATCCTCCGAGCGTGCCTTTCGTCGAGGGGATCGCGTCGCCCTTGCGCGGGTCGATCTCGACCGCGAGGCGCAGCGCGCGGGCCAACCCCTTGAACAGGCTCTCGACGACATGGTGGTTGTTCGCGCCATAGAGATTTTCGACATGCAGCGTGATGCCCGCCGCGCCCGCAAAGCTCTGGAACCAGTGCTCGATCAGTTCCGTATCCCATTCGCCGAGGCGGGGCGTGCCGAAATCGGCCTTGAACACCAGCCAGGGGCGGCCCGAAATATCGAGCGCGACGCGGCTCAGCGTCTCGTCCATGGGCGAATAGGCGCTGCCGTAACGGGTGATGCCGCGCTTGTCGCCCAGCGCCTTTGCCACCGCCTCGCCGATGGCGATTCCGGTATCCTCCGTCGTGTGGTGCTGGTCGACATGCAGGTCGCCCTTCGCCTCGACCACGAGGTCGATCAGCGAGTGGCGCGAAAGCTGTTCGAGCATATGGTCGAGAAAGCCGATGCCGGTCGAAACGCTGTACTGGCCGGTGCCGTCGAGATCGACGACGACCCGGATCGAGGTTTCCCCCGTCGTTCGCTGGATTTCCGCCTTGCGCATGGCGCCCCTATAACGCGCTTTCGCGGCCATGCAATCTTTGCGCACCGGCGTGGCGACAAGGGTTGACCGGTCCTTCCCCCACGTTAGGTATGGGCGCATGAGCGACGATACGCCCGACAGCCTGATTCCCTATGACGAGATCGTGCAGGAGGCGCTGCGCGCGGTCGTGGGCCGTGTGCTGGGTCAGGTCGAAACCATGGGCGGCACCCTGCCGGGCGAGCATCATTTCTACATCACGTTCAAGACGCATGCGGCCGGGGTTTCCATCCCCGCGCACCTGACCGAGCGTTTCCCGGACGAGATGACCGTCGTTCTGCAGAACAAGTTCTGGGATCTTTCGGTCGAGGACGATCTCTTCCGGGTCAGCCTGACGTTCAATCAGGTGCCCGCCCAGCTCGTCATTCCGTTCGCCGCGATCACGGCGTTCGTCGACCCGGCTGTGAATTTCGCGTTGCAGTTTCAGGTGCAGGATGGCGAGACTTCGCCCGAACCGCATGACGATGCGGAAAATGATGTCCCGGCGGTCGAAACGGCCGAGGACGGATCGAATGTGGTGACGGTCGATTTCGGCAAGCGCAAATAATGCGCGCGCGGCGCGCTTGTTGCCCTGACACGGAACCGCAAGCCTTTCATGGAGGTTGATATGGCTGAAACACCCAAGAGGAGCCGTGTCAAAATGCTGGGAAAGATAGTGGGCAGCGTCATGGGCGCGCGCATAGCCGAAAATGCAGGAAAATCAGGTGCGATTGGCGGCGTCGCCGGATATGTCGCTAGCCGGCTCGTAAGACGGTCGCCGATCGGCGCGCTGGTTCTGGGCGGGGCGTGGCTGGGCCACAAGCTCTACAAGCGCAACCAGGAACGCAAGTTCAATGCGGCGGCGGACACGGCCAAGCCGGTGAGGCGCGTCGAACCCGACACGCCCACCGCTGATGCGGCCGTCCCGCCGAAGGTGCCCTCCTCAGCGACCTGATGTTTTGGGCCTCAGAGCTGACCTTGCCAGCTCTTGATCGCCTCAAGCGGGAAGGTCAGCATCAGAACGTTCAGCGTCAGATTGTCGCGGATTGCCCAGAGCGTGAAAAGCTCGAAGCCGATGGCGACCGCGATGGTCAGCCGCGGCGGCATCTTCGCCGCGAACAGGAAGCCCGCCGCCATCATCGCGATGTCGCTCATGCTGTTCAGCACCGAATCGCCGGTATAGCCGAGCGCCGCCGTCGCGGTGCGATAGCGGTCGATGATGAAGGGAGAGTTTTCGGCGATCTCCCACGCCGCCTCGATCAGGACGGCCAGCGCGAATCGGTCCCCGACGCGCACGCGCCTGCGCAGCAGCCACCATGTGCCCGCATAGAAGAGGAAGCCGTGGATCACATGGCTGAAGCTGTACCAGTCGGCGAGATGCTGGCTGTTCCCGGACGAATTGACCGCGCCTTCCCACAGCTTGATCGTGCCGCAGGTACAGATGAGCGGTCTCCCCATGGCGAGCAGCACCGCCGCAGTTGCCGCAATGATCAGCGCGACCAGCAATATCGTTTCCCTGTTCGCCCGTCTGCCTCTGCGCATCTGCAGCCCCGTTCGCTTGGTTATTGACCTTCCGGTTCCGTCACGCCACTAGCAGCTATGGCCGAAACCAACCAGAATGATCCGCACGGCTTCAGGCGCAGAGGGCTGTTGTTCGTTCTCTCCTCGCCATCGGGCGCGGGAAAATCCACCATTTCGCGGATGTTGCTGCAGGCAGAGAGCAATCTCCAGATGTCGGTTTCGGCGACAACGCGCCCGATCCGCCCTGGTGAGGTTGACGGCAAGGATTATCATTTCGTCCCGGTCGACCGGTTCAAGGAGATGGTCGCCGCCAACGAATTTCTCGAATGGGCGCATGTGTTCGGCAACCGCTATGGCACGCCGAAGGCGCCCGTCGACGCGATGCTCGACGCCGGGCGCGATGTGCTGTTCGATATAGACTGGCAGGGCGCACAACAGCTTCACCAGATCGCCGGTGGCGATGTCGTGCGCGTGTTCATCCTGCCGCCCTCGATCGAAGATCGGAAGAGC
>JBFXHW010000217.1:0-5194 GCA_050176605.1 Sphingobium sp.
AATCGTAGAAGGCATCGTCATACAGCTGAGAGACGGCATTTGGTTTCTGCGCTGGCGTAGGCATTATCGACCGGTTCCACAATGACAGGAAGACGTGAGAGCTTTTCGATCAGCGATGATAATCGAGTGCGGACTGTCTTAGCAACGGCGCTAACCCTGTCTTTTACTACCAATTCGGACGGGATTTCTTGCTCGACCAGCTTCCCGCTTGAATTTCCCGTCTTTTGGCGGCATCGCCTCGCCATGACTGAATCAACATATCGCATACAGGGCGCAACCGGGGACTGGGAGGTCGTGATCGGCCTGGAGGTCCATGCGCAGGTAACGAGCGAGGCGAAGCTGTTCTCGGGCGCGGCGACCGCCTTCGGCGCGGAGCCGAACACGCAGGTCTCCCTCGTCGATGCGGCGATGCCCGGAATGTTGCCGGTTCCCAATATGGAATGCATCCGTCAGGCCGTGCGCACCGGCATGGCAATCGACGCGCAGATCAACAAATGGTCGCGCTTCGACCGCAAGAATTATTTCTATGCCGACCTGCCGCAGGGCTATCAGATCAGCCAGCTTTACCACCCGCTGGTCGGCGAGGGGCAGATCGAGATCAGCCTCGACGAAAAGAACCCCGAGGCCGACGTCAAGACCATCGGCATAGAGCGCATCCATGTCGAACAGGACGCGGGCAAGCTGATGCACGATCAGCACCCGACGCGTTCCTATGTCGATCTCAACCGCTCGGGCGTCGCGCTGATGGAAATCGTCTCGCGCCCGGACATGCGCTCGCCCGCCGAAGCCGGCGCCTATCTCTCCAAGCTGCGCACGATCCTGCGCTATGTCGGATCCTGCGACGGCAATATGGATCAGGGGTCGATGCGCGCGGACGTGAACGTCTCCGTGCGCAAGCGGGGTGAGGAGTTCGGTACGCGGACCGAGACCAAGAATGTCAACTCGGTCCGCTTCGTCATGCAGGCGATCGAGCACGAGGCAAACCGTCAGGTCGATGTGCTGGAATCAGGCGGCAAGATTGTGCAGGAAACGCGGCTTTTCGACCCCGATACGGGTTCGACCCGGTCGATGCGCTCGAAGGAAGACGCGCACGACTATCGCTATTTCCCGGACCCTGACCTGCTGCCTCTGGAACTGGATGACGCGTTTCTGGAGGAATGCCGCGCCTCGCTGCCCGAGCTGCCCGATGCCAAGCGCCATCGCTATGAGAATGCGCTTGGCTTGTCGCCCTATAATGCGGGCGTGCTGACGGCCGAGGCCGAGACAGCCCGCTGGTTCGAGAAGCTGGTGGCGGAGAGCGCGGCGAAGCAGGGCAAGAGCGAGGCCGATGTCGCCAAGGCGGCAGCGAACTGGCTGCTTTCCGAACTGTTCGGCGCGCTGAACAAGCTGGGTAAAGGTCTGGAGGACTGCCCGGTGACCCCGGAAGCCAGCGCGGAGCTGCTCGCGCTGGTCGGCGACGGCACGATTTCCGGTTCCATCGCCAAGCAGGTGCTGGAGAAGATGCTGGAAACCGGCGATGGGGCGGCAGCGATTGTCGAGCGCGAGGGCCTGAAACAGACATCCGATACCGGCGCGATCGAGGCGGTGATCGCCGACGTGCTGGCGAAAAATCCGGGACAGCTCGAACAATATCGCGGCGGGAAGGAAGCGCTGTTCGGTTTCTTCGTCGGCCAGACGATGAAGGCGATGCAGGGCAAGGCCAACCCGCAGGTTGTGAACGAGCTGCTGAAAAAGGCGCTGGGCTGACGAACAAAACCCCCGCCGGCGGTGTGTATCGCCGACGGGGCCGTTGTCGCCTCAAGCGTCAGTAATCGATGCGGACCTCGCCATAGCGATATCCGCGTTTGGCCATTTTCTTGATATAGTTCTGACGCTGGTCCGCAAGTTCGACGCGATATTCGTCCCACGCATCGCGCAGATCCTCCGTGTCGCTCGCGCGACGCAGGTCGCTCGCCAGTTCCTTCTTCGTCTCGACCACGTTCGTGCGATAGTTGAACCAGTAGCGGTTCTCGATACCGGCGATCGGCGTGGCGATGATCAGCCGCTCCTCCTGACGCGCGAGCTGTTCCTCATAGAGCCCGGTTCCGGGAACGACAGCGGCGAAGGCGGCCGATACAATGGTTCCGCTCGCAAGGGTAGCAAGAATTACTTTCTTCAACATAATCAGTCTCCTTCCTGACTTATGGGCCGCCGTTCGGGCGACCAGCATCACCCACAACGACACGGGCCGGGATTTTCATCCCGAAGGAGAGCGATTTTTCGGCGATCCGGCCTGAGGCGGCGTCGGCACGTTGAAAAACAGAACAAAAAAAATGGAATTCGAGGTTTTTGTCTAGTGGCTGCGAATTTCCGCCTTGGCACGGCGAACCATCGTCCGCAACACCTGCCCTTTTGAACGCGCCTCGGAGGATTCGATGCCGAGCAACTCGTCCGGTGCTGCCGTATGGATGACCATTTCGGCATTGCGAAACCCGTCGGACCATTCGGCCCGGTTGCGATCGAACAACCGGGCAGAAGCAGCCTCAAGCATCTGAATGATATTGGCCTGAACCCGACGCGCGACCCACTCATAACTTCCGGTGCGATGCCGCGCGAAATGCGCCGCGACGCGCTCTGCATCCTGTTCGCTCAATTGCAGGCCCAGACTGGCCGCAAGATTGCCCGCAGCCACGCGATCCACGCCCCATATGCTAGAGTTGCTCATCCTCTGCCCCCTTCGTGAAAAGGTTAACAGGAAAAATGCTGAAGATCATCAGTTTTTGACGCGGGCAGCTCCGTGCAAGACGACGAGAAAGCAAATCAGCGTTCCGATGCTGAAAGCGGCCATGGTTCCGGTTTAGGCCTGCCGATTGAACCGCAGCCCTGGGCACAGCGCAACCAGAGCCGTGCA
Source organism: Sphingobium sp. (assembly GCA_050176605.1). Classification (GTDB taxonomy): domain Bacteria; phylum Pseudomonadota; class Alphaproteobacteria; order Sphingomonadales; family Sphingomonadaceae; genus Sphingobium. Next base: position 2,891 of record JBFXHW010000217.1, read on the forward strand.
TGTCGTGGCCCGCTTACACAAGTTTGGGGAACGAAACGGCTCAACCGATCAGTTTCAATCCCGCTGCATCGCGATTGATCGCAAATTTCTTCAGAATATCGGGCTTGTAGTGCGGGCTGGTGACGGTCGACATACCGACAAAGTTCGCCTGCGCGGCGTCACGCCTCAGGTCGAGCCGCACATAGCCCTGATGGAAATTGTCGGTCCATACGACCTCTTCGACCATATCGGTAAAGGCCTTATCCAGCTTCTTCGACAAGGGCGGCCCGAAGCCACTGTCCAGAAAGTCACCGGGAGACGTGACGCCGGCCGTGCCCAACTCGACACCAACAGGGCGCTTTTCCGCGTCGGCGAGCTGGTTCGCCCAGAAGCTGTGGCTGTCGCCGGTGAGTACGATCAGATCACTGGCGCCAGCATCCCGGCACAGCGAATAGAAACTCTCGCGCGCCCAGCCATAGCCATCCCATGAATCGGTGTAGATCGGCAGGCCCCATTTGGCCTTCCAGGCAAGGGCCTTCATATTGTCCGAAATGCCGGCCGCATCCGGTTGCGGCAGGAGGCCTGCGCCAATCAGATCGGGCACATTCAGGCGCGCAAGCAGGGTTGCGTTACAGATCACCCGCCAAGGCTCACCGGCCTTTACTGAACGGCTGAGCTCTCCGCTGAGAAAATCCTCCATTTCCACGCTAATCATCGGTCTGTCCGGTGCACCGATGACGGCGTGCTTCAGATGGTCGGCGTCCGTTTGCGTCTTCACCTTGTCGGCATATTGCCGATAGTCGATCTGTTCGGCTCGGCCCGTGTGACGGGTTTCGAGCGTCACAAGAGTGGCGAGATCGCCGAAGCGGTAACTGCGCCAGAACTGCGCGCGGTTGCGGCCCACGCCGGGCTCGCGGATAGGCATCCACTCATAATAGGCGCGGATGGCGGCAGCACGACGTTCGAACCAGCTACCCTCCGTCTCCGGTTGATGGTTCTGGGCACCCAATAGCCATGGGTTGTTGGCGCTTTCGTGATCGTCCCAGCAGGCGATGAACGGATGGGTGGCCGTCATCAGTTGCAGCGAGGGGTCGGTCCGATACTGGGCATGGCGTGTGCGATAGTCTGAGAGGCTGACGATCTCATGGGCCGGTTCGTGCGCACGGCCGAGCTTGCGTCCGCTCTCGGCGCCCCATCCATCCGCGCCATATTCGTAAATATAGTCGCCGGTGTGCAGCACGATATCGACCATCGGGTCGCGGGCGATCGCGTCATAAGCATTGAAATAGCCCCAGGGGAAATTGGAGCAGCTCACCAGTGCCACACCAAGGCGATCAGGCGAGCCTTCGGGAAGGGTGCGCGTCCTGCCGACAGGAGAGATCTCGCCCCGCGCCTGAAATCGATAATGATAGCGTTCCCCAGGCTTCAAGCCGTCGGCGAGGACCTTCACCGTGTAATCTGTCGAAGAGGAGGTCGTAACAGAGCCCGCCTTTAACACATCGGCAAAGCCCGGGTCGCGCGCCAGTTGCCATTGAACCTGCTGTTCGCCTGTCCCGTCAGGTTCCACGCGGGTCCAGAGGATCAGACTGGTCTGGCCTGGGTCGCCACTCGCCACGCCGTGGCGAAACACCCTGTTTTTGGACTGCTGCGATATTGCTTCGCCCGGCCAGCTTGAGGCGAGCGAGACCGCGCCGATTGCTGCCACCGCCTGTCTTCTGTTCCAACCACCCTGCGTCATTCCTGCCTCCCGCACCGGAAAAGGACGGACGGGGAAACCCCACCCGTCGTAATGTTCAGAAGCCCGCCTTCAGCGTCACAAAGAACTGCTGCGGCGCGCCCACCAAAAGGGTCTGACGATCGCCACTGTTACCGGTGCCGGCTGAGTTGATCGTTCCGATATATTCCTTGTCGAACAGGTTGCTGGCGTTGAGTTGGATCTCGAAGCGCTTCTCTTCGCCAAAGCGATAGCCGAGCGTCGCATCGGCAAGGACACGACCGTCGACGGATTGGTCGTTGGTATAGGTGAAGTAGCGTTTCGACATGTAGTTGATGGCGAAGCGGCCGAAGAGATTGCCGTTGTCATAGTTCACTTCGCCGCGCGCCATATGCTTGGGCGAGTCTACGACAGTCTTGCCATCGAGCAGCGTCACATTTCCAGCCCCATCGACAACGTCATCGCGATAGGTGGCGTCGGTATAGGTGTAGGAGGCGAACAAGGTTACGTCCGGCGTGACCTTCCAGTTGGCCGCTGTTTCGATACCGACCGAGCGGACAGCGCCGACATTCTGCAATACCGACGGGCTGCCGATGATGTCGGGACCACTC
>JBFXHW010000218.1:0-5160 GCA_050176605.1 Sphingobium sp.
AAGCCGTTCCGATCGTCGCCATTGGAGATAACCACACCATCGAGCGAGGTTGCCCCGGTCTTTAGTCCCAGCACGCGGGTCGCGTTGAGGTTCAACGTGAGATCGCCTGCTCCCACTGGCGCGGTGTACATCGCCTGCAAGTCGATGCCGTTGGTGGACTGACCTGGGCCGTTGCCAATCAGCGTGGCGACCGACGAGAATGCCCCGGTCGCAGGAAGTCCCACAGCACATGCGACATTGAAGTTGACTCGGTTCAGCAGCGGCTGAACTGCAGGATCGCAGGTTGAGATGGTTCCGCCGGGGCCGTTGAAGACAAGATTGGCGATCTGGTTGACGTCGGCAACCTGGCCGATCTCGTCCTTAGTCTTGATGTTGAAGTAGTCGACGATGATCTGGAATCGATGATCGCTGCCGAAGCCCCGTCCTTCCAGGATTGCGCCGATGTTCCAGCTGGTCGCCGTCTCCGGTTTGAGGCTGTCGTCGGTGACGAATGTGGCGCCCAGCCAGTTGCTGCCCGCGATAGTGTAGTTGCGAGCGCCGCTGGTGACCTGCCCCGGGATGAGGTCCGGCGGGGGCGTTGTGAAGTTCGTGCCATAGGACGCGCGAAGTGTCAGTGGTCCATTCAAGGGGGTGAACTTGCCTGACACCTTGTAGACCGTGGCGGAGAGGTCGCCGGTAAAGCTCTCATGGCGGACGGCGCCGGTGAGGTTCAGCGTGTCGAACAGTGGGAGGTTGATCTCGCCATAGACCGAACGCGCCGTTTGCTTGGCCGACGTCGGAATGATCGGCTTAAACAGCACGAAGGGTCCCTGCGCATCCGGCGTACACCCGCGGAAGCCGGGATCGGTCGGTGCCGCGGGGTTTGCCTCCAAGGGAGGTGTTCCCACACCATTGGTGCTGGTGAAGCCGTCCGGCCACTGGCACTGAGTGGTGCCGTTGTTGAAATTGCTCGGCACGATGACGCGCGAATCGTAAGTGCGGTACTGGCCGCCCAGCGCCCAGGTGACATTGCCGCCAGGCAACTGGATGCCGCTGCTGCCGCTGAATACGAGATCGACCGTCAGGGTATTGGTGTTTTCCTCCACCGCACGCTCGTCGAACAGCCAGCGGATCAGGTCGGCCGGGTTTTCCGTTCCCGCGACATAGCCGGTGTTGACCGCACCGGTGACGGGCTGCCCCGCGAAGGACGAACCGAACGGGTTCCACCACATGCATCCGCCCACTCCGGCCGCGGCTGGATTCTGGGTGCCGAATCGATTGGGGTCGAGGTCGGCTGCGTTGCAGTTTGGGCCGCCGAATCCGTTAAGCGCCTGCTGCAACCGGAAGCCCAAAGTGTCCGGGTGCGTTGTGAACACCCGCGACTGGTTGTAGGTGATCGAGGCATCGTAATTGATGTCCTTGGCAAACCCGGCCCAGTCACCCAGGCGTCCCTCTATGCCGCCGGAAATGCGCCAGACCTTGTTGTCGATCCGGTCTGGCACGCCAAAGCCGTCGTCGCTGAGGGCCGGGTTGCCGCCATGCGACAGGGCGCGATAGGTGAAAGCGGTGAATCCCGAAGCGGCCGCAAGGCCGTTGGCCGCGGCGAACGAAGCCGCGTAGGGGTTCGTGATCGGCACGTAGACCTGGTTGGCATAGCCAGTGGCCATCGCCGGACCCTGCACGATGGGTTGGGAGGGGGAGCCGAAGATCTCCGGCACTTTCACTCGGCCGTAAGTGGCATCGAGATGGAAGTTCATATCCGGTGTCACCTCGGCATTCAGCTGGATGAAGGCGCGATAGGTGTCTGTCGGAGAAACGATATCGTAATAGGGAATGTAGTTGTACGAACAGGTGTAGCCATCATCGCGTCCGCCCAGCGTTACGCATTGGTTGTGCGTGAACCCCAGCGCCGATCCTATTGCCGGACCGAATTCGTTCGATGCGCTCGGTTCGGTGGGAAGCGGACCATGGGCGATCCAGGTTGGGAGGCCGGTAAAGATCGACCACGGGGCCGGGTTGTACCCTTGGACCGACGGATCGAGCGAATCGCGCACGAAGCCGCGGTCGATTGCCTTCAGCCGTGAGCGATGCTCATATTCGAAGGATGCCATCAGGTTGACCGGACCGCTGCCAATCCCGCCGAGGACGCCAACGTTGTAGTCCCCGTCGGAATCGTTAATCAGCTTGTACTTGCTCGTCGCCTCAAGGCCAACGAAATGCTTGCGGGTAATGAAGTTGACCACCCCGCCGACGGCGTCGGCACCATAGGTCACGGCCGCACCGTCCTTCAGGATTTCCACCCGTTCAAGGGCCAGCGACGGCATGTTTGCCGTATTCTGACTCATGCGGCGGCCGTTCAACAGCACCAGCGTCTTGTCGGTGCCGAGGTTACGCAAATTGTAAAGGACGGAGCCGGTCAGCTGCGGCCCGCCGAAATAATAGGACTCGCCGCTGGTCGGGCCGGCGATCGTCAGGTCCTTTGCAAATTCCAGCGCAGAGGGTGACCCCTGCTGTTCGATCTCGCTGCGGCTATACACCTCGACAGGCAATGCCGCGTTTTCCGGTGTGCCCCTGATCAGCGAACCTGTGACCACGATCAAGTCGGCATCACGCTCGGTTTGGGGTTGGGTCGTGTCGGCTTCTTCTGCGGCGGATGCAGGTGCTAAACCTGACACCGTCGCCGTTGAGATGGCGATGGCGATAACCGACGCATAGCGCAGATAGTCTTTCATAAACGTCCTCCCTCACATTCAGCGAATCACCGAAATTTTTATTAACTATGAAGTGAGCGAATAATGGACAGCGGAGCGGCCTGTCAACGCAAAGAGGTACTCAGTTGAATATTAACCCACATGTGAGTGAAGTTGACATCGGGTCGCGTTTCCCAGATTAGGTGAAAGCAAGCAGTCGAGATTCGCGACTAACAATATGGATAGGAAAGATGGTCGCAAATCTGGCCGTGCATGCCGCGAGGCGTCTTGTCTTTCGCGAACGATGCGAAGGCTGTAGCGGATGTCCATCGCGAATGGCGGCCAGCCTTGGGGGGGCAGATGAGCAAGATTGACGGCGCTATGCAGGATTATGCGCTGACCCTCGACAAGATACTCGATCACGCGGCGAAATGGCACCCGGATACGGAGGTGGTCACTGCTGCAGAAGGTCAGCGGGTCCACCGTATCAGTTACGCAGGTCTGCGTGACAACGCGATGCGTGTATCGGCGGCACTGGCGCAGATTGGGGTCCGGCGAGGGGATCGGGTCGCGACGTTGGCTTGGAACACTCTGCAACATCTGGAGTGCTGGTACGGCATCATGAACATGGGCGCAGTGTGCCACACGCTCAATCCGCGCCTGACCGCCGATCAGCTGGCCTGGATGGTAAACCAGTCCGAGCCTGTGGCGCTGGTGATCAGTTCGGATCTGGCGTGCCTTGCGGAGGAGGTGATGAAGCTTTCCGGAAGGAGGACGACGAGGGTTTTCACGATGGGCGGCGCGGCCGGCGCGTTTGGAGAGGACCTGTCCGGGATCGTCGCGGGAACCGACAGGGAGGTCTTGTGGGGAGATTTCGACGAAAATGCTCCTTGTGGCCTGTGCTTCACCTCCGGGACGACCGGTGCTCCCAAAGGCGTAAGCTACACTCATCGCGCCAACTTCCTGCACAGCTTGCGGCAATTGCAGGCGGACGTCATGGGGATTACCTCTCGCGACGTCGTCCTACCAGTGGTGCCCATGTTTCACGCCAACGCCTGGGGCTTGCCTTTCGCTTGCCCGGCGGCGGGGGCAAAGCTCGTTCTACCCGGACGGAACCTGGATGGTGCCCATCTGGCCAGACTGATCGGGGCTGAGGGTGTCACCATTGCCGCAGGCGTGCCCACCGTCTGGTTCGACGTCTTCGATTATCTGGATCGAAGTGGCACGGATGTTCCGTCGCTGAAGCGGATAATAGTGGGCGGGGCACCCACTCCCCCCGCGCTGGTGGCGCGCATGGAAACGCGCGGGATCGAAGTACAGACGACATGGGGCATGACCGAGTTGTCACCACTCGGGACAGCCTCTCCACCCGGAATTCGGCACACCGATCCCGCGCTTTCCGGCAGGCCGGCATTGGGGCTGGACCTGATGCTCACCGATCATGACGGGGTGATGCTCGAACAGCAACGGGGAAAGGAAGGTTCGCTCTGGGTTCGCGGCCCTGCCGTGGTGGAGCGCTATTTCGGGCAGGAGCAATCCACCACCAGTAATGGCTGGTTCCCGACGGGCGACCTGGCGACGATTGATGGCTTGGGAAACCTCCAGATTACGGGCCGTTCGAAGGATCTGATCAAATCGGGGGGTGAATGGATCAATCCCGCTGAGATCGAAGCGGCTGTGGCTGCGCATCCGTCAGTTTCCCTCGCGGCCGTGATCGGCTGCGCCGACCCCAAATGGGGGGAGCGCCCACTGCTGTTGGTCGAGCTTCGCGAAGACGAGGATCCTAGCGACGACGACCTCATTGCAGTCCTGCGGGGCAAGATCGCGAATTGGTGGATTCCGAAGGAGATCGTCCGCATCAGGCACATGCCCCTGGCCGCTACCGGCAAGATCGACAAGTTGCGCTTGCGAGACGAATATTGCAGGAGGTGAAGGCAGGTTCATCACTCGTGGCCGCAAGTGCGGCTCTGACGCGGAAGGGCAAATACGTGTCGGCACAAAAAAGGCCGATCAAGAGGCCGCAGACCAAGGCCGAACGGCGTGCGGAGACAATCGAACAGATCCTCGACGAGGCCGAGTACCTGTTTTCGCGTCGCGGTCTCTATGGGGTTACGCTCAAGGACGTGGCGAAGAGGGTCGGCGTCCACCACACGCTGCTGAACTATTATTTCGATGACAAGCAGAAGCTGTTCGATGCCGTGTTCGAACGTCGGGCGGAAATCACGCGAGACCTGCGCATGAAGGCGCTAGACGAATACGAGCGCGACAATGCCGACAATCTCACGGTCGAAGGTGCGCTGCATACCTATCTCGATACGGACCTCAATCTATATGGCTCCGGAGGGGAGGGCTGGCGCAATTACGGCACGCTTGCTTCGCAGGTCGCCAGTACGCCCGAATGGGGAGCAACGATGATGGACAAGAACTTCGATCCAGTGGTTCTGCGCCTGATCGGAATCATCAATCGCGCCTTGCCCGAAGCGAACAAGGT
>JBFXHW010000219.1:0-5141 GCA_050176605.1 Sphingobium sp.
CCCGCCAGCACGCGTGTGAAGTCGAGGACACGGATGCCCTGCAGCGGGCCCTTCCAGGGGGCGTTCGCGGCTATTTCGGCCATTAGGTCATTCAGGCAGTTCGACGGTCGCTTCGCCCTTCAGCGACAGCTTGCCTGCCGCAGTGTCGGCCCAGACGATCAGGTCGATCAGATGGCGGCCATTCTCGATGCGCTTGCCGGCCACCTTGCCGCGGCACCACAACAGATCGCCAATCACGTTATGATGGCGGATCTGTACGTTGAGGCGGCGGATCATGCCGGCATCGCCGATCCAGTCGGACAGCAGATGCGCGAGCCAGGCGACACGTTCCGGTCCGAAATCATAAGCGCCCGGCGCGCCCACGGCCTGCGCGAACTCATTGTCCCAATGGACCCGGACCGGCGGCTCGGGGACATTATACTGATTGGGCGCCGCGAGGCGCGGATGGAGGTCGTAATATTTGAAGGCCATCCGGTTGTTGCGTATCGCCCAGCCGCCCCATGCCTGCATGAAGCCGACCGCCGCGGTGATCGTGTAGGGACCCTTCAGGATCGGGGGCAGATCCTCATTCTCCGCGACATCGGACCAGCGCAGCTTGCGCGCGCCGCGCGGGGCTTCCTTGCGATACTGTTCGAAGACCTCGCGAATCTCGTCATCGGAATAATGGTGGATCTTGCCCTTTTCGTCCTGGTCGTATTTTTCGGTCCGTTCGCGGGCGGCGTCCCGCTCGGTGCGGAACACCCAGCTCTCGGCGTCGGCGAGGCGCGTGCCTCGCTGGTCGCAAAATTCGACCGCATAGACCTGCTTGATCGAGCGGCCGGCAAAGCGCGTCGGGATCTCGATCAGGTCCTTGAGATAGGATTTGGTACTGAGGCGCGTCCCGACCCTGATCGGCTCGTGGAAATGGAAATCGGTGCCAGCATACATGGCATGGACCGAGGGCAGGCCTTCGATCGCGCCGGATACGACATTGTCCGCCGAATAGAGGATGCACGGCGGCGCCAGCTGCGCGCCCCATATGGTCGACCGCCCATATTCGAGATCGCAATATAGCGGATTATCGTCGCCGATCGCATAGGCGAAGTGGCGCGCTGCGTCGGTGTTGATCTCCGTGTAGAAGGGCGGCGTCTTGCGGCTCGGCGGCTTGCCGATCTTGGCGCGAAGTTCCGCCAGAGCCTCTTCCGTGATTTTCGCATGTGCCATTCGAGAGCCCCTGCCTTCGTCGTTATAAGTTGCCGGGCGCTCTTCATCACTGCCCCGCGCGTTGTCAATATCTAATGAACATTTCTTTTATAAAATGATATTCGCCCTCATGCGGAGAGCGTCCCCGAGCATCTGTCGAGAACGACGGCGTTCCGGTCGAGCGCTCTGGCCCGGAAGCCGACAAGCGGTCCGTCGCGGTAGAATTCGAAGCGCAGCGTCTCGCCGGGAAATACGGGTTTGCTGAAACGGACGAACATCGACCGGAGCCTGCCGCCGTCATTGTCGCAATAGGCCTCCAGCACGGCGCGGCAGGCAATGCCCATCGAACAGAGGCCGTGCAGGATGGGGCGGTCGAAGCCGGCCTTTGCCGCGACGTCGGGATCGGCGTGGATCGGATTATAATCGCCATTGAGCCGATACAGCAGCGCCTGGCCAGCGCTTGTCGGGATATCCAGCATGCTATCCGGCGGCCCGTCGGGAAGGGCCGGCTGGGCCGGCGGGGGCGATCCCGCGCTGCCGCAGCCGCCGTCGCCGCGCAGCACCAGCGTTTGCCGAATGGTCGCGCTCAACTTATTGTCGCTATCGAACAGCTGCTTCTCGACGAAGAGATGGGCGGGCGAGCCCACGCCCCTGTCGTCGACCGCGACGATCCGATGCTCCGATCGCGCTACGCCTTCGGGTGGAATCGGCCGGTGGATCTCAAAAAAATGCTCACCATGCAGCAATCGGACCCAATCGATTTCAAGCGCGGGATCGGCCGCCCAGAAGCCGGGATAGCCGAGCACCACGCAGTAGGAGGGCACGGTCCGCTGCTCTTTTTCATAGACGAAAGGGAGGTGCGCCCGGTTCAGCGGGTCGATGCCATAGCCCAGTCCCAGCGCATAGAGTATCGAATCGCGAGACGTGTAGCTGTGGGTGATCGAAGGAAAGACACGCGACATGACGGCCTGGAGATTCATGAGCGCCCCTATGCTTTATCATCCTGCACTTATGATCACCGATCGATACGGTCAACGTGTATTTCGTGGAGGCAATGATGCCCATCATTTCTCGTGCAGGTAAAACATGCGCGAGGCGGGGTGGGTGCAAGTAAGCTTTGCTGCAGATGCGATGTTGCGTCGATGCGGTCCGCGGCGGTTGCCACCATCTCTGGCAGGCTGCATACGGCTAAAGAAATGAGCCTGGTGGAGAGGTTGTGACTGACCTAGGAATTGTGTCGCTTGATTGGCGCGATGCCGTAGCGGTTCTGACGTTGAACGTGCCGGAGCGGCGCAACGTACTGTCGCTGGAAGTGCGCACCGCCCTGCGACAGCGCCTGTCCGATCTGTATCTCGATGCCAGCTGTCGCGCGATCGTGCTCACCGGGGCCGGCGGCCATTTCTGCGCGGGCGGCGATATCGGCGAGATGCGGGAGGGGCGTGCCGATCCGCTGGTGCGGCTGCACCGCCTGGGCATTTTGCATGATCTCATCCGGGCGATTGTGGCGGGCCCCAAGCCGGTGGTGGCGGCTGTCGCGGGCGCTGCGGCTGGCGCCGGCTTTTCGCTGGCGGCGGCATGCGACGTGGTGGTCGCCGATCCCGGCGCGTCTTTCATCGCTTCCTTCGCCAAGGTGGGGCTCGCGCCCGACTGCGGCATCCAGTTCACACTCGGCCGACGAGTCGGTGCTGCGCGTGCGCACCGCATCCTGCTCGGCGCCCAGCGGATCGATGCGGCCGAGGCCCAGCGGATCGGGCTTGCCGACATCGTGGCGGGCAAGGGGGTTCTGCTTGATCAGGCTGTCGAGGCGGCGACCGGCTATGCCGGCCTGGCGCCGCAATCGCTTGCCGCGATCAAGGCCGCTTATGCGTCCGGCCCGGGAAGCCTGGAGGATGTGCTAGCGCTGGAACGCGAGGTACAGGCTCGCCTGGCGCTGACCGCTGATCATGCCGAGGCCAAGGCCGCCTTCCTCGAGCGGCGCGAGCCGCTTTTTCGAGGAGAGTGAGATCGCCGCCGTTTCCAGCCGCACAAAGCCGTGGCGATTGTCTCGCTACAGAGACAGTCCGCTCACCGGCGGGGTGCGGCCTGGATGACGGCGGTGTGCCGTCCTAACATTTTACGATCAGATTATGCCGGACAACGGCTTTGATGGAGAGAGAGCATGGAAACCGATACGCTGGCCCGACCGGCCTCGACTTCGCCGTTCGCCGAGAGCTATAACAATTATATCGGGGGGCGTTGGGTTGCCCCGAAATCGGGTCGCTATTTCGACAATATCTCGCCGGTCAACGGCCGCCTGCTGTGCCGGATAGCGCGGTCAGGCGCCGAGGATATCGAAGCGGCGCTCGACGCCGCCCATGCGGCCAAGGATGATTGGAGCACCCGATCGGTCGCCGAGCGCGCGCGCATCCTGGAACTGATCGCGGACCGCATGGAGAAGAATCTCGATCTGCTCGCGACCTGCGAAAGCTGGGACAACGGCAAGCCGATCCGCGAGACGACAGCGGCGGACCTTCCGCTTGCGATCGATCATTTCCGCTATTTCGCCGGCTGCATCCGCGCACAGGAAGGCAGCCTGAGCCAGATCGACAACGACATGGTGGCCTATCACTTCCATGAACCGCTTGGCGTGGTTGGCCAGATCATCCCGTGGAATTTCCCCCTGCTCATGGCGATGTGGAAGCTAGCGCCGGCGCTGGCGGCAGGCAATTGCGTGGTCCTCAAGCCTGCGGAACAGACGCCGGCATCGATCATGCGCTGGGCGGAGCTTGTCGGCGATCTGCTGCCCCCGGGCGTCCTCAATATCGTCAACGGCTTCGGCCTGGAGGCCGGCAAGCCGCTGGCGTCGAGCAACCGTATCGCGAAGATCGCTTTCACCGGCGAGACGACGACCGGCCGGCTGATCATGCAATATGCGTCCGAAAACCTGATCCCCTTCACGCTCGAACTGGGGGGCAAGTCGCCCAACATCTTCTTCGACGACGTGTGCGCGCACGACGATGATTTCTTCGACAAGGCGGTCGAAGGCTTCGTCATGTTCGCGCTCAACCAGGGTGAGGTTTGCACCTGCCCCTCGCGCGCGTTGATCCAGGAATCGATCTACCATCGCTTCATGGAGCGCGCCCTGAAACGGGTGGAGGCGATCGTGCAGGGCGACCCGCTCGACCCGGCAACGATGATCGGCGCACAAGCCTCGTCCGAACAGATGGAGAAGATCCTTGCCTATTTCGACATCGGCCAACAGGAAGGGGCGGAGGTGCTGGCGGGCGGCGAGCAGGCCAAGATGCCGGGCGATCTGGCGGGCGGCTATTATATCAAGCCGACGGTGCTGCGCGGGCACAACCGGATGCGCGTGTTCCAGGAGGAGATTTTCGGCCCCGTCGTGTCGGTGACGACCTTCAAGGACGCCGAAGAGGCGCTGAGCATCGCCAATGACACGCTATATGGGCTCGGCGCCGGCGTGTGGAGCCGCGATGCCAATATCTGCTACCGCTTCGGCCGTGCGATCAAGGCCGGGCGCGTCTGGACCAACTGTTATCATGCCTATCCGGCGCATGCGGCGTTCGGCGGCTACAAGCAGTCCGGCATCGGCCGCGAAACGCACCGGATGATGCTCGACCATTATCAGCAAACCAAGAATATGCTGGTAAGCTACAGCCCGAAGAAGCTTGGTTTCTTCTAAAGGTCAAAGGCCGGCGCAGCGCCGCCGCGGCGGGAGGGACGACAATGCCCGACACTGACGTTCCTCCCCGCGTCGTCGCGACGGATGCGGCACGTGCGCTGATCGCCGAAATTCGGCGCGATCATTCTGCGATATTGTTTCACCAGTCCGGCGGCTGCTGCGACGGTTCATCGCCGATGTGCTATCCCGCCGACGATTTTCGCGTCGGCGGGTCAGACGTCGCGCTCGGGAGTATCGACGACGTGCCGGTCTATATCGGCGGCGCTCAGTTCGAAGCCTG
>JBFXHW010000220.1:0-5134 GCA_050176605.1 Sphingobium sp.
AGATAGAGGAACAGTCCTTCCACGCTCTTTTCCGCCTGCACGGCGACGCGATCACCCGGCCTTACGCCGAGCGCGACCAGCAGCGAGGCAAGTCGCCCCGTCCGCGTCTCTATCTCGGCATAGGAGATCGTCGATCCGTCGGCGGCCTCGATAAACGCCTTGTCCGGATCGGCGGTAAAACTCTCGCGGAAAAAGTCGAAAAGATGATTGGACATGCTCTGGTCCCGTTAGTGTCAATAGCCTGATCTTATCCTTATTCGGGCGTTGGGTGACAACCCCGCCTTGCCCACAGGACAGCGCGTAGGCCGGAAAGCGGTATCGAGGCAAAGCCAGACTTCACTGAGCATGCCGTACCGGCTCGCCTGAATGCGAAGCATGTCGATTCGCATCCCCGGGTTCTGACGGGCGATCGCGCCGGCAAAATCCCCGGCGGTCAGATATCGCTGCGCCGCCCAGAGCCGCATGTCGGGAAACTCGACTTTCGCGAACAGCACGCGCGCCCTGTCGAAATAGGCGTCCGCCGTCTTCGCCATGCAGCTTCCATGCTTTGCCCATTCATGCTGCATCAGTTGCACCGAGGGCGTGGTGCACAAATTCTCCCGCAAGACCGTGCGCGGTACGATCCCTGCGGCCCTGCACCATTGCGGCCAGCTCCCTCCCTTGCCGTCCGGCCAGAGGCCGTGCAGCACGAAACCGAAGCGGCTGATGCGGGTGTCGCATTGCATGTCGCCGCGCCGGGACCCGCCAAGACTGCCGCATTGGTGCGGCGTCCAGCTCATCGCCAGCGTATAGCCGCCTATCGGCATGCGACGGATTTCTCGGCGATTTTCGGGTTGCTCGATATGCGGCACCGGCAGGGAAGCGGGCACATGGCAGGATGGCGCCCGCGCCTCCCCGGTCGCCGGGATCAACGCCATTGCCAGCGCGATACCGGCGGCAACGCCCTCAGGCACCGGCGAAATCGAGCCCGACATCGGCCGCCGGTGCGGACTGGGTCAAACGCCCGACGCTGACATAGGTTACGCCCGTTTCGGCGATCTCGCGAATGGTTTCCAGCCGGACACCGCCCGACGCCTCGGTCGGAACTCGCCCGCCAACCAGTGTCACCGCGCCACGCAGCGTCGAAACCGTCATATTGTCCAGAAGCAGATGCGTTGCGCCCGCGGCAAGAGCGGGCTCGATCTGGTCCACCCGGTCGACCTCCACGATGATCTGCTCCACACCCGCAGCAACGGCCCGCCGCACCGCCTCGCCGACCGATCCGGCAATCGCGACATGATTATCCTTGATCATGGCCGCGTCCCACAGGCCCATGCGGTGATTGGTCGCGCCGCCCATCCGCGTCGCATATTTTTCCAGCACGCGCAGGCCCGGAATGGTTTTGCGCGTGTCGAGCAGGGTCGCGCTGGTCCCTTTGATCTTATCGACATAGGCGTGCGTCATCGTCGCGATGCCGGTCAGATGCTGAACCGTGTTGAGCGCCGACCGCTCAGCGGTGAGCAACGCGCGCGCATTTCCGGCAAGACGCATCAGGTCGGTTCCGGCGGGCACGCTTTCGCCCTCGCCCACGAGAATCTCGATTTCCACATCCGGGTCGAGCGCGCGGAAAAACGCTGCAGCAATAGGCAGGCCTGCAACCGTAACGGCATCGCGGCTGTCCATCACACCGGTGAAGCGCGCATCCGCCGGGATCACGCTTTCGGATGTCACGTCATGTCCGCCCGCACCGGGGGGACCGCCCAGATCCTCTGCAAGCGTGGCAACCACGAAAGCATCGAGATCGAAACCGTCAAGAACGAAAGCCATGGCCGGTGACTAGCGAAATCGCGCGACATTGCAATGACCAGCCGGGCGCCCCATCTCTATTCCATGAAAGTGAGACAGGACCAGTTTGACCGGCTTGCCGCCGACCTGCCCGGGATAGGACGCGACGCAGCCTCCATAAGGCAGCGCGTGGAGGCGATGGAGGCGCTGCTTGAGCGCATGTTCGTTGTGCCAGGCATCAATCGCCCCGTGGGCCTCGATTCGATCGTCGGGCTGATCCCGGTGGTGGGAGACATCGCGACGGCCGCAATGGGTGCCTATGTAGTGTGGGAGGCGCGCAATCTCGGTCTGCCGAAATGGAAGCTGGCGCGTATGGCCGCCAATATCGGCTTCGACACCGCGCTCGGCGCGATCCCGTTCGTTGGTGACGCGGTCGACTTCTTCTGGCGGTCCAACAGCCGCAACCTGCGAATCCTACGACGCCATCTCGACCGGCACCATCCGGGAGCCGCGATAATCGACGGTTAGGTTTCCACGATCATATTAAATCTCGGTCCGCTTTCTGAACGCCAGCAGGCGCGCTTCAAGCTCGGCCAGCGAAGGCCCTTTCAGATGGAGCCGCGCCTGTTCCAGCAAACGCTCCGCTTCCCCTGCCAAGCGCTCCCTGCGCCTGGGACCCGTCATGGTGGCAACCGACTCCAGACAATCGAGAAACTGCTTTGAGGCAAGCGCGCTTGCCGCCGCAGAGGCACGCAACGCCCCGAACCCGCGGCTGAGGAAATGGTCGAAATCATCCGACAGCAGGATGACCCGGTGAGCCTTGTCGCCCAGCGAGGGAAGCGGCTTGCTGAGGTCTCGCCCGGCAAGCTCGGCCGTCGCCGCACCCAGCCAGTGCATTGCGGTGATCGCCGTGAAAGGGTCGTTGATTCCCGGTGAAAGCGCCCGCAACGCGATTTCCACCAGCTCATCGATAAGGAATTCTGGATCCTGAACCGGGGTACGCATACCGCCGAGCGCGAAACAGCGCCTGACGCGATCGGGCAGGTCATCGTTCGGCGTCAGGCCGATCAGATCAACCAGCGGGACCGCGGGATGCGCAAAATCTCCGGTGCGCAGCCGCAGAGCAAATCGCCCGCCGCATTCTTCCGCTAGATCGGCAAGTCCGTCATGATCGATATACTGAACATACCCCCGTCCCTTCGCGGTAACGGGAAGGCCTCGCGGGGGACCATCGGGCTCGAACCCCTCGTCGCGGTCCGGGTACCGACGTTCGATATCATCGATCAGCCGCTCCCCGATACCCTGAAGCACGATATTGATGCGGATGCTGGACGGGATGTGATTGAGAAAGAATACAAGGACGGCAATAGCGACCGCCGCCAGCACCGTCGCAAGCGCCAGGGAAAGCTGGGGAACGAATCCGCCTGCCGCAGCAAGCGCAGATTCCACACCGGCTCCTCCCTCCTCGGCACCGCGCACCGCACGCAGCACGATGACGGCGAACACGAAGGTCGCGATAAACGTGCCGAGCGAAAGCTGGTTGCCGCGGTCTTCCATGAAATTGGTAAGCAGGCGCGGCCCGTAATTGCCCGAGGCATAGGCAACCGCAGCAATCGTGATCGAAAACACTGTGGATGCGACGCCGATCATGGAACCAGCGATCACGGTCAATATGTTGCGCGCACCTTCGGGCCGTGCCGGACTCAGCCATTCAGCATCGGTCAGCCATTGGGTAGCGCCAGACCTGTCGATCATGATTGCGGTAAAGGCGCCGATCGCTGCAAGGATGGAGAAGAGGGCCGGATAGAACCAGTAGCTCGCGTTGACAGCCATCCACCATGAACGCAGCCGGGCGATCATGTGCTCACCATTGGGATCCCGGCAGCGACAGATATGCGATTTCCTCCGCCGTCGACTCCCTGCCCAGAGCAGTGTTCCGGCTCGGAAAACGGCCGAATCGCTCAATCACCTCGGCATGTCTGCGTGCGAAATCGAGATTCGTCTCCAGACCCGGATCGGAAAAACAGCGTACCGAAAAGAGCTGAACCCCTTTGTTTTCGCAGTGCATGAGCGGCATGTACAGGAAGGCGCGCCTCTCGGCCTCAAGATCGGCATGAAAACCCGCCGCTATGCCGGCCAGACACAGGTCGAGCGCGAGCGGGTCGGCGGCAAATGCTTCCGCCTCTCCCCTGAAGAGATTGCGCGAAAACTGATCGAGCAGGATGATTGCCGCAAGTATGCAGTCGGCGTTTTCCTGCCACCCGGCCGCATCGGTCGCAAAGACCGCCTCGCGCATCTCCCCGAACCGGCGGCCTATTTCCGCATCAAGCAGCGGATCATGCGCGAAACGGGCCTCGGACGGAGTATCCGTGAACCAGAAATCCAGAACGGTCTTGGCGTCTTCGGCTATCGTCATATCAACCATCGCGCCTCATCACCGCGCACCCAGATCGCCCTTCCCCACCGTACCCCCGGCCATTTCCAACATCCGGTCGAGGCTGCGCTTGGCGTTCAGACGCAGGCTTTCCTCAATCTCGATGCGCGGTTCGAGGTCGCGCAGGCAGAGGTAGAGCTTTTCGAGCGTATTCAATGCCATATAGGGACAGATGTTGCAGTTGCAGTTTCCGTCCGCGCCGGGCGCGCCGATGAAGGTCTTTTCCGGGACCGCCTTTTCCATCTGGTGAATGATGTGCGGCTCGGTCGCGACAATCAGCGTGTCTCCGGGGAAGGACTTGGCGAAATTCAGGATCGAGCTGGTCGAGCCGACATGGTCGGCATGATCGAGGATATGCGGTGGGCATTCGGGATGGGCAGCGACGGGCGCGTCCGGATGCTGCGCCTTCAGCTTCAGCAGTTCGGTTTCGCTGAACGCCTCGTGCACGATGCACACGCCCGGCCAGAGCAGCATGTCGCGCCCGAATTTGCGATTGAGATAGCCTCCAAGATGCCTGTCGGGACCAAATATGATCGGCTGGTCCTCCGGTATCTGCGCAAGGATCTTTTCCGCCGACGAACTGGTGACGATCACGTCGGACAGTGCCTTCACCTCGGTCGAACAGTTGATGTAGGTGAGTGCGATATGGTCGGGATGCGCGGCGCGAAAGGCGGCGAACTTGTCCGGCGGGCAACTGTCCTCCAAGCTGCATCCGGCATCCATGTCCGGCAGGACGACGATCTTGTCCGGCGACAGAATCTTCGCCGTATCGGCCATGAACCTGACCCCGCAAAAGGCGATCACGTCAGCATCCGTTTCGGCCGCCTTGCGCGACAGCTCCAGCGAATCGCCGACGAAATCGGCGAGGTCCTGCAACTCGGGCTTCTGGTAATAGTGGGCGAGGATGACCGCGTTACGCTCTTTCCTCAGCCGGTC
>JBFXHW010000221.1:0-5123 GCA_050176605.1 Sphingobium sp.
TGCATCTCGCTGGCGGCGGTCCAGTACGCTGCGGGCTGATTGCGGCGCTAGGCAATCGGTATTAAGTGGACGATCTGGACAATTCATGCAAGCCGTGCCATATAGTCCTCGAGCATTCGAGGAGTTGGTCACATGTCGAGTCTAGCCGTAGAGCGTCCGCGCATCCAGGGACTGAGCGCTGGCGATGTTCGCGCTGCCCTCAAAAACAGCAATCCCAAGGCACCTGCCAGCGACCTGAGCACGATGGCGGAGATCATTGCGGTTGTCTCGAACGTCCTCGCAGAACTCCCCAAGGCGGAGCGGACCGAGCTTGCACTGGAAAAGGACGAGGTCCGCCGTATCTTGATCGAAGCCGCAAGCCACGGCCGCGCCGACCAACGCATTTCCATCAAGCCCGCTGGCCGGCTCGAGAAGAGCCGTGGTGCCGGGCTTGGTGAGGTGATCGCGCTGGAGGAGGGGAGGGAACGTCTCGCCCGCTTCGCCACTGCGCGGCCCCTCGAGAGCTGGGCCGGTCCGGTCGCCGGCGCTGGAGAGATTGAGGAGACGCTCGGCATTCCGCGGTCAACCCTGAGCAGCTGGCAGCAGAAGGGGGTGATCGTCGGACTGCTGCGTGGTGCGCGCAAACTCGCCTATCCGCTGGATCAGTTCGTCGATGCGCGACCGCTCGAGGGTATCGCAGACGTCCTTCGGGTAGCTCCCGACGCTCGCTCGGCCTGGCTGTGGCTTCGGCAGCCGCACGGCTCGCTCGAAGGTCGCGCCCCGCTTGAAAGGCTCAGGGCCGGCGATCGGGTGGCCGTCGCGATCGCAGCCGAGCGTGATTTTCTCTAGCGGAAGTAGCTTGACTATGCACCTTATATAGTACATAGTGGCGTTGATGGGATTGGGCAACGCGCAGCGCATCGAATTGGTATTCTACCAGACCGAGGCGGGCAATGTACCTGTTCGCGACTGGTTGCTTGGTCTGCCGGAACTCAACCGTCGGGAGGTGGGCCAGGATTTGCAACGGGTGCAGTTCCGCTGGCCGGTTGGAATGCCGTTAGTCCGCCCTATGGGAAAAGGGCTGTTCGAAGTGCGGACGTCCCTGCCTGACGGCACGATCGCTCGCGTCCTCTTCAGTTTCCACGAGGGCGAAATCTACGCGCTGCATGGGTTCATCAAAAAGTCACAGAAAACGCCCGCGGCTGATTTGGAATTGGCCCGCAAGCGCCAGAAGGAGGTTGAAAATGGCTGAGAACAAACATCGAGGCCCGACGCTGGACAGCTTTCTGGAGAAAGAAGGCGTCCTCGCGGAATTTCAGGCCAAAGCTATTAAGGAAGTCATCGCGTGGCAGCTGGCCGAGGCGATGCGCGAACGTAAACTCAGCAAGAAGCGTCTGGCGTTGCTGATGCACACCAGCAGGACGCAAGTCGACCGTGTACTTGATCCCTCAGATGGCAATGTGACGATCGAGACACTGCAACGCGCCGCGGCTGTTGTCGGCCGTAGGGTTGAACTCGCGCTGATTTGATTCCGCAGACCGCTCGACTGACGCGTTCTCCTTATGTCCGCCAAATCGTCTGGCGAACAAACCTTGAGGCGACGCCGATTTCAGCCAGACGATCCATGATACAACCGATCTGGATGGGATCCTCTACTATTCACGCCTTCGCCGGCGCGACTACATCGCCATCTATGAGCGTGCAGTTACCCTCCTCGACGCCGGCGATGTTATCGAACTTGGAAGCTTGGTTAATTTGGTTCCGGCGCTAAAAAGTCTGAAGATCAAACTGCTGAAGGATGCCGCTATTGGATCGTGAGGGACAAGGCGGACAAGCGCGGCCTGGATCCTCTCGGTATGCAGAATAGCGGGATTGTTCTCTATCAGTCGCTGCTGCCGGGCATCGGCAACGTGACGCTGCGCATGCACTCTATGCGCTGGTGTCGGCTCGTGCCGAGGCATCGGAGGGGTGCGCGATCTGCATCGACGACATGTGCTCTTGCTTACGAAGTAGTGTGATCAACGGGGGGCACATTTTTTCGGCACTTATTGACAAGTGCCGACATTTCATAACGTCAGGCCCTATAGAATCTGTTGAGACGCTGTCGGACAAGGCCCACTGTCTGCTCGCCGGAATAACGCGGCACGGGATTTTCGTGAGGCGGGTGCCCGTCATCGAGATCGAAGGCGCCGTTACTCTTCTGCCTCGAAGCTGCGATTCTCGCGGCAATGCCACAGGCGTAGGATGAAGATCGTCCCCGCCGCGATCTCGTAGCGCATCTCATAGTTGCCGACGATGATCCGGCGGACCTCGCGGGGCTTATAGGCTGCCTTGGGCGCGACAGGACTCAGGTGGTCGTGCAGACGGACGAGGTCCGACGACGCCTTGCTGGTCCATTGAAACTTCATTTGATCGGCGAGGGCAGCGGCTTGTCCGTTCCGAGGCTGTCGGCCCATGCCTGAATCGCCTGATGGTCGATCACCCGGCCCGCATCGACATCTTCCAGGGCTTCGAGCGTCATCCTGTGACGCTCCTCCTCCTGATCGACCCAGGCAGCAAGCGCCTGTTTCATCACCCAGCCACGCGAGCGCTCAAGCCGCGAGGCCATCGCTTCAACCTTCTCCGCAAGCCCCAACGGAACATGCGCGGTCAATACTTTCGTTTCAGTAGCCATCTGCATCACCGACTATCAATACGATTAAAATATAATCGAAACCTTTTGGAGGCGCAAGATTCGATCGGCGATCACCCACCTATGCCAAGCAAGCGCCGTCTCGAAGGAGATATAGCTTCCGGGAAGCAGAGCCTGAGCTACGGCGAAGGGATGGATCGGGTCGGTAACGGCTGCCAACGAGGCAAGTCCCGCGCTTGAGACTGATCAGGGAGCCGTCTTTTAAGGCACGATTGACGCGGCCATAGCGGCGGGCATCATCGTTTCCGAGCAGGGCAGCAAGCTGCCGCTCGCTGATTACCCGATCGGCGAGACCCGCTCAACAATCTGCTCCGCTAGCCGCATAAAAATCCCAATACTTCCGTTTATCGGAAGTTTTAAGAATTTTGTAGCACCGGAGATCAACACTGCGCACCAGCGCTCGGGCGAACCGTCTTCATCCAGCTCGGCGTCGAATGCGAGATCAATGGTGGTATATTCCGTCGGCACTTATTAACAAATGCCGACATTTCCTCACATCAGGCCCTATGAAATCTGTTGGAACCCTGTCGGACCAGGCTATCGCCATCGTCCGCTCGCGCGGGATCGCGCGGGCGCGGGATTTCCGTGAGGCGGGTATCCCGCCGTCGAGTGTTGCACGCCTGTGTGAACAGGGCCAACTCGTCCGGCTCGCACGTGGGCTCTATCAGATGGCCGATGCCGAGGAAATCAATGCGGCGCATAATCTGGCCGAAGCCGCGCGGCTCGCACCGAATGGCGTCATCGCCCTTCTGTCTGCGCTGCAATATCACGAACTGACCACGCAGCTACCCCATGCGGTATGGATATGTTTCCACCACAAGGCGCGTATTCCTCAAACACTTCCCTTCTGCATCGAGGCGGTGCGCGCGTCGGGCGAAGCTTTCGAGGCGGGCCGCATGACGGCCTATATCGAAGGTGTTGCCGTGCCGATCTACGACCCCGCCAAAACCATTGTTGATTGCTTCAAATATCGCAGCCGTGTCGGACTCGATGTGGCGATCGAAGCCCTGCGTGACGGCCTACGCCAGCGCAAGGCAACCCACGCCGATCTCAGGCGCTACGCCAACATCTGCCGGGTTCAGAACGTCATGCGTCCCTATCTCGAAAGCATATCATGACGAAGCCGCCGCAGAAACGCGACATGGCGGCGTCGGTGCGTCAACGCCTGCTCGACCAGTCTCGGGCCTCCGGTCAGGATTTCCACGCCTGCTCGTCCGCTACGGCATCGAACGGCTGCTGTATCGCCTTTCCAGGACAGCAGCGCGTGACCGCTTCGTGCTTAAAGGGGCGATGCTGTTTGCTGCATGGGCGGATGCGCCACTTCGGGCTACTGGCGATCTCGACTTGCTGGGCTTCGGGGACGATGACGTGGAAGTGGCCCGAATGACCTTCGCGGAGTCGGTTCGGTAGGCCGTCGGGATGATGATCCGTTCCTGGTCGCGGGCAAGCAGCAAGGGAAAATTCGGCCATTATCCTGTCCTCGAACGCCTCGCAGCCGACTTTTCGCGTCTTAAGGAGGAGAAATTCCGAAAAATCGGGGTTTACCCAAGGGTGTCTCGAACTCCCGTTGCTTATCAAGCGATGTTAGGAAGTTTACAAGAAAACGATAACTTCTCCATCGCTGGCCTACCTGCTCGCAAAGAGTTGCAAAGAGGATGCCGTAAGGCCCGGAGAGCTGAGAGGACGCGGCGAGGTTCGCGGCAAGCCTCACAAGAATGCCACCGATGTCACTTTACCACTGGCGCCCGGTAAAGTGACACAGATGGCAAAAGTGACACGGTGCGGCGCGAACATGTCGATTGTGGATTCACACCGATTCCTGTTTGTGCTTGATTCGTTCCATGATGGAACTGCAGCTCAACATCTCGCCCCGAACGGAAAAGCCACTCGATCTACCGGGCATCATGCGCGCGATCACCGTGAATTCCGCCAGGCCCCGATACACGTTCATGGTGCTCGACTTGATCGCGCGGGCTGCGGGCAGGGAAGGCGTGGCCGGACCACATGTACGGGATGGCGGGCAGATGGTGCCGATCCGGGAATGGCTGTCGACCGTGATCGCGCCAAGCGCGACACGTCACCATCTCCGCAAGTCGACCGCGCAAGGCGTTCGGCGACGTATGGAAGCGCAGGGCCTGCTGCCTGACGACATCGCGGAGGCAGAGCGGCTTGTCGAAAGTGAAGTCGCGAACCGGGTTCGCGCTTCCGGCATGACCGCCGTCAGCCGCGCTGTCTCGGAACTCGTCAAAGCCGGTCTCATCAGGCGGCACTACCAGGGCTACCGGGTGGACCACGCGAACAGGGGCGCGCAGCGGCTTGCGGTCTACACGGTGCCGGCCTCGGTTCGGTCGGTGCTCGAGCGAGGTTATACGGCTTAGCGGCTGATCGGAACGAGCTGCTCGCCTGGATGCCTTTCCCGGTGTGACCGGGGCGAAGATCGCCTGCGGCCAGC
>JBFXHW010000222.1:0-5108 GCA_050176605.1 Sphingobium sp.
GGCTAGCATGGACGACGACCGCTGCCAATCATCCCGACAGCAAAAAGGGGCCAGAAACACGGCCCCTTTCCCTGTGTATCTTTTGAGTTGGATCAGGCAGGCTGATCCGCGCGCGACACGCCTTCGCCATCCAGATTCTGCGAGACGAAATCCCAGTTGATCGCGTTCTTCAGCAGCTTGTCGGCATAATCCGGCCGCGCGTTGCGGTAATCGATATAATAGGCATGTTCCCAAACATCGAGGATGAAGAGCGGTTTCACGTCGTACGCAGCCGGCGTGTCCGCATCATGATAGGATGTCACCTTGAGCGCACCGCCGTCCAGCACCAGCGCGGCCCAGCCGCTGCCGAAATGGCCGACCGCTTCCGCCTTCAGCTTGTCGATCAGTGCGTCCGTACCGCCAAAGGCATCGTCGATCTTCGCCTGCAGGTCGCCGCTCGGTTTGGTCGCGGTCGGCGACAGGCTGTGCCAGTAGAATGTATGATTCCAGATCTGCCCGACCTGGTTGAACAAGCCGCCCTTCGATGACTTGATGAGTTCAACCAGCGATTTTCCCTGCAACGCAGCATCGGCGGCGACCAGCTCGTTCGCCTTGGTGACATAGGCGTTGTGATGCTTGCCGTGATGATAGTCGAAAGTCTCTGCGCTGATCAGGTCGCCAAAAGCGTCCTTGGAATATGGCAAATCGGGGAGTTTGAAGGGCATTATCGCTTCCTGCTTGTTATGGGTCCTGAAAAACGGGGCACGATACCAACGCATCGAACCCCGGGGAGGGTTCCCTCAGCCTTACAAAGTTTATGCCGCCGCGCAACATGACGAATCGGCCGAAACCACCGCACGGATTAAGCATGTGACAATCCAAGCGCCTTCCCCTAAATTGGTCCCACCCAAGCAACAGCTCGTCGTGTTCGAGCGAAATCATAACGGGGGATGTCATGGCAAAATTTTTTGGGAATCTGAATTCGGTTGTCGTCGTCGGCATGTTGCTGGCGATTGCTGTCATCATAGGCGTCGGCCCCAATGGCGAGGCCGTGCAGGGTCTTTTCCGGTGGATGCATCTCTTCTTCGGGGTGCTTTGGATCGGCCTGCTCTATTATTTCAACTTCGTGCAGATACCGACGATGCCGGCTATCCCGGCGGAGCTGAAACCGGCTGTTTCAAAACATATCGCGCCGTCCGCCCTATTCTATTTCCGCTGGGCCGCGGCCTTCACCGTGCTGACCGGCCTCATCGTCGCATGGCTGGCGGGCTATGTGCACGAGGCACTGATGCTGCGGCAACCCTTCCTGCTCATCGGCATCGGCATGTGGCTCGCGCTCATCATGGCTGCCAATGTCTGGTTCGTGATCTGGCCGAACCAGAAGAAGGCGCTGGGCATCGTTCCGGCCGACGACGCGGCGAAGGCGGCGGCGGCGACCACGGCAATGATCTTCAGCCGTACCAATACGCTGCTGTCGTTTGCCATGATGTATTGCATGGTAAACGCCAACCACGGCTGATCCCGGGCATCGCGCCCGAAAGCAGAAACTGGCGACGGGAGCGTGCTGCCTACGGTGATCGTGATGCAGCGCGCTCCCGGGTCGGGTGACCTGCGGTTTCAACCACTGCTGCCCAGCAGCCCGTGCTTGCGCAGACAATGCCGTAGCTGGTCGTAGCTGAGCTTCAGCGCTTTCGCGGCGGCGCGCTGATTGTGTCGGTGACGGATAAGCGCCCGTTGCACCAACCCTCTCTCATAAGCGGCGACGGCACCGCGAAGATCGTCGACATCTTCCGCTGATCGAGACTCTGTGGAGACCACCCCGCCGGTGGGAGATGGCGTCGTCATCACGGCGGCCTCGCCCTGTGCCGGGGAAGCCCAGGGCGAAGCGAAAGGGTCGAGCGTGACCTCGCCGACCGGCCCGTCATCCTCCCGCCAGCGATAGACGGCACGCTCCACGACATTGCGCAGCTCGCGCACATTGCCCGGCCAGCCATGCTCTTCCAGCCGCCTCATCACTTCGTCAGACCAGCCCGGCCACCCGAGCCAGCCCAGCTCGGACGCCATCCGTCGCCCGAAATGGTCGGCCAGCACGGCGACGTCGCCGGAGCGCGCGCGAAGCGGCGGCAGGGTGATTACCTCGAAAGAAAGCCGGTCGAGCAAATCAGCGCGGAATGTCCCCCGTCCAACGGCGGCAGGCAGATTCTCGTTGGTCGCCCCGACGATCCTTACATCAACGGTGACCGGCCGGGACGCGCCGATGCGCGTCACCTCGCCATATTCGATTGCGCGCAGCAGCCGCTCCTGCGCCGCCATTGACAATGTACCCAGCTCATCGAGGAACAGCGTACCGCCATCCGCCTCCTCGAACCGCCCCGCGCGGGCCCGCGTCGCGCCGGTAAAGGCGCCCGCCTCATGGCCGAAAAGCTCGGCCTCGATCAGCGTTTCCGGCAGGGCCGCGCAGTTAAGGGTAATGAGCGGCCTGTCCCAGCGTCCCGAGAGGTGATGCAGCCGCTGGGCGATCAGTTCCTTGCCGGTGCCACGCTCGCCGATCACCAGTACGGAACGATCCAGCGCGGCGGCGCGCCCGGCAAGCTCGATCGCATCGAGAAAGGGGCCGGATTGCCCGATGAAGCTCTGCCGTTCCATTTCCTATTAGTTAGCAATAATTACCGATAATTGGCAATAAATTTTCACCATCCTTTTTGGTCCTGACGTCAAATTTCGTTGGAATTTCGCCATTTCCTGAAATTGGCACGGCCCATGCAATTCCCTTGGCATGATCGACGGCGCGGTGCCGAAGATCGACTGGTTTCGAACAACAGGGGAATATCATGATCACGAACACCTACTCTCTATCCGACACGTTTACCCGCGTTGCCGCTGGCGCTCTCGCCGTCGCGCTTACAGCTGTCACCGTTACTGCCGCCAAGGCAGAGACCGACGGCAAGTTCCGCGATGCCGTGGAGACCGGCATCAGGAACGAACTGCGCCTGCCCTCCGGCTCCATCGACAGCCGGCGCGGCACCGCTATTGTCGCCGTTTCGGTCGACAGTGCCGGCAATGTCCGCAACGCGCAGATCGTTCAGTCTGCCGGCTTCTCCGGTTTCGACCGTGAGGCGCTGCGCACCGCCCGCACCGTTTCCTACCCCGCGACGGGCGAGAACCGCACCGTCGCGATGGTGCTCGGCTTCAACCAGCAGGTTGCAGAGAACACCAGTGGCAAAGCCGCAAAGCTGGTGGCCGCCTATGCCGAAAAACAGAAGGTCATGTTTGCCGACAAGACGAGCGCCCAGCAGCCCGACAGCTGAGCGTCGTGTCCGGGGCAGGGTGCATTTACGTCCCTTGCATCCTGCCCCGGCAAAGAAGATGATGAGGGACGAAGGAGTCATAAGACCATGGGTATCTTTTCCCGCACCCGCGACATCATCGCCGCCAATGTGACCGACATGCTCGATCGCGCAGAAGACCCGGCGAAGATGATCCGCATGATCATCCTGGAGATGGAAGAAACGCTGGTGGAGGTGCGGGCCTCGGCCGCACGCACGATCGCGGACCAGAAAGAAATGCGCCGCGCAATCTCCAAGCTGGAGGTGACGCAGGCGAATTGGACCGAAAAGGCCGCGCTCGCGCTATCAAAGGACCGTGAGGATCTGGCCAAGGCCGCGCTGGTCGAGAAGCAGAAGGCCGCCGACATGGCCGCGCAGCTCGAATCCGAGATTGTCGAACTCGACGATGCGCTTCGCGCCTCGGAAGAGGACATCGCGAAGCTGCAGGCAAAGCTGCAGGAGGCGCGGGCGCGCCAGGTGAGCCTGGTCAAGCGTATGGAAGGTGCGCAGAACCGTGCCCGGATGCGCGAGATGTATTCCGGCGAACGGACACGCGAAGCCTTTTCCCGCTTCGAGATGCTTGAGCGCCGGGTTGACCTTGCCGAGGGCCATGCCGAGGCAATGTCGCTGGGCGCGCAACCCAAGACGCTCGAAGAGGAAATCGCCGAGCTGCGCATGAGCGATCAGGTCGAGGCCGAACTGGCCGCGCTGAAGGCCGCGCAGGGTGGCAAGGCCACCGTCAGGACCCCGGAAAAGGATGGTGAGGCATGATGGAAGACGTCTTCCTTCCGATCTTCATCGTCGGGATCATCTTCGTCGGCCTGCCCTGGGTGGTGCTCCACTATCTGACAAAGTGGAAATCCGCATCCAGCATGACCCGCGAAGACGAGGACATGCTCGACAATCTTCACGATGTGGCGCGGCGGCTGGAAGATCGCCTCATGACGCTCGAACGCATTGTCGCAGCCGACAACCCCGATTTCAAACCTCAGCGCGGGATGATCGACCCCGACCCCGCCAGCTATCGCAGGAGCAACTGACATGACCGCTCGCCGCACAAGATATTATCTCGACAAGCAAAATGCGAAATGGATGGGCGTGTGCTCCGGCCTCGCCGACTATACCGGGATCGATGTCATCTGGGTCCGCGTCGGCGCGATCGTGCTGACAATCATGGGGGGCTTTCCCTGGACGCTGATCGCCTATTTCGTTGCCGCATGGATGGCCGATCCAAAGCCCTACGGCCTGTATGAGGATGCCGAGGAGGCGAAATTCTGGCAGGGCGTGCGCGCCAATCCATCGCGCAGCGCACGCACCGTGCGTTCCCGCTTTCGCGATATCGACCGCCGTCTGTCCGACATAGAGCTGCACTATACCAGCTCCAACACCCGGCTGGCGCGCGAGATCGACTCCCTGCGCGATCCCGCAAACTGACAGTCGCAAACAGGGGACGGGGACGATGAATCCGTTAGAAATGGTGGTGTTGATCGTGGCGATCGTGATGATCGCCCGGGTCGTCATCGCCCGACAGAAAAATCAGGGACCGGAGGGTTTCGCCGACGACCCCGAAGTCCGCCGGATGCGCGGCGAGATCGACTCGCTCAAGGATCGTGTGGCGGTGCTCGAACGGCTGGCGACCGACAACACCTCCGACCTAGAGCGCGAGATCGAAAAACTGCGCGACCGGGGGTGATCCTTTCGCAGCGTCGCGGATCAACAGGGGCCGCGGCGATGTCGGACGGGGAGTGGAAGACGGCAGCCCCCGCCCCTTCCGTCGCCCCGTTTTCTCAGTATGTGCCCCCG
>JBFXHW010000223.1:0-5107 GCA_050176605.1 Sphingobium sp.
TACTGATATTCTGCCTCGTGCGTGGTATCAGGGCTCTGGAACAACCCGCCCGTGATCTGGTGACGATGCTCGCGAATCGCCTTGCGATTTCGGAGACGGGCCGAGCGAGCCTCAACACCTTTCGCGCTCTTGGGATGCGGCAGCGGGCGATGCAGGCTTGGGTGGCCGCAAACGACCGGATCACGCTCGTGCTTGCCGATTCGCGAGAAAGGATGCGCCGCGACACCGTCATCGCGCAGGGTGTCCGTTACGCCGGGCTTGCGGCCATGCTGCTCTTCGGCGGTCTGCTGGCGATCGAGGACCACGCGAGTGCGGCGGTCGTGCTGGCGGCGGCGATGATGGGTTGGCTGGGCTTTTCTCCGCTGGTCCGCGCAATCGAGACGGTGGAGCAGTTTGTGGCCGCGCGTCAGGGGTGGGCACGCCTTGATCAGGCGCTGGCCAGCGTGGCGCCCGATGCCCACACGCTGGAACTGCCGATCCCCAAATCGACGCTGACGGCCGAAGGCGCGGCGCTTGTGGTGCCTGGCGCGCGTCGTCCGACGGTGCAGGGCATCAGCTTCGATCTCAAGGCGGGCGAGGTCATGACGGTTATCGGCCCCGGCGGATCAGGCAAGTCGGCAATATTGCGCGCTGTCGCAGGCGCCTGGCCGCTCGCCGCCGGAAAGATCCGGCTCGACGGTGCAGCGCTTGACCAGTGGAACGACGAACTGCTCGGGCGGCATATCGGCTATCTGCCGCAGACTATCGACCTGATCGAGGGGACGGTGGCAGAGAACATCGCGCGCTTTGATCCCGACCCGAATCCTGAAAAGGTCGTGGATGCGGCGCATGCCGCCGGCGTGCACGACATGATCGTTCGTCTGCCCGATGGCTATAACAGTCAGGTCGGGCCAGGCGGCAACCGGCTCTCGATGTCACAGGCACAGCGCGTTGCGCTTGCTCGCGCCTTCTATGGCGATCCGTTCATCATCATCCTTGACGAACCGACATCGCATCTCGACGGCAGGGCGGAAAAGGCCTTGTCGACCGCCATTGGTACGGCGCGGGACAGGGGCGCCATCGTCATTCTCGGGGGGGTCGCTGCATCGATCATAGAAATGGCTAGCCATGTTCTGGTATTGCGCGAGGGCGGGATGGTCGATTTCGGCGAGAAGGAGGCGGTTCGTCAGAGGCTCGCCGACCGTTACAGCCCGAACCGGAATAATGAAGACGCCCGAAACAAGTCTATCGATTCAGACGCCCGAACGGACAATGCAGCATGAGTTACCAGCTTCCTACCAGATACACCGGCGACGCAATGCCGGCCGTACTCGAAAATCCGCAAATCGGGCTGCAACGCAATTTCCGACTGGCGCTGATCGTGATCGGTGCGCTGGTACTCGGCGTGTTTGCACTGGCGGCCTTTACCGGTACGCGCGGCGCCGTGATCGGCCCCGGCGAAGTTACCGTCGAATCGCGGGTAAAGAAGATCGCGCATCCGTCCGGTGGAGTGATAGCGGAAATCTTCGTCAGGGAAGGCTCGAAGGTCAAGACAGGTCAGCCGCTTATGCGGCTCGACAGCACCGTTTCGGGAACGAGTGCGTCGGCCAGCGGCGACACCGTCGAGGCGCTCTATGCCAATGCCGCGCGGCTGACGGCGGAGCGGGACGGTGCCGATACGATTACTTTTCCCGCCGAACTGACCGCCAATCCCACGCCTGCAAAGGAAGCGGCGATGAAATCCGCGCTGCATCTGTTCGAGCTGCGGCGGCAGGCGCGTGCCAATGAACTCGCCCAGATCAACGAGCGTGTCCGCCAGACGCAGCAGGAAATCAGCTCGCTGGAGGCGCAGCGG
Organism: Sphingobium sp.; assembly: GCA_050176605.1. Classification (GTDB taxonomy): domain Bacteria; phylum Pseudomonadota; class Alphaproteobacteria; order Sphingomonadales; family Sphingomonadaceae; genus Sphingobium. The sequence continues at coordinate 1,835 of JBFXHW010000223.1, forward strand.
AGAGCCGCCCAGCGGCAGGCGGATCTCATCAAGCCGGAACTGGACGGACTCCGTTCGTTGCGCGACCGCCAGCTCGTCACAGTAAACCGGCTGAACCAGATCGAGCGCACGGCGGTCGACCTTCAGGGCGCAGTGGCATCCTATGGCGCGCAGATCGCGCAGGCGCGGGCACGCATCGCTGAAATCCGGCAATCGGGCTTTCAGTTGACGCAGGACGCGCGGACGCAGGCCGGCAACGAGCTTGTGGATCTGTCTTCGCGGCTCAACGACCAGAAAATTCGCGTCGTCACGGCCAAGGATGCCTATGACCGGTCCGTGGTACGCGCGCCGTATGACGGCATCGTCGACAAGCTGGCCTATTCCACCGTCGGCGGCGTCGTGCCCCCGATGGAAACGATCATGGAGATCGTTCCGACCAACGACCGGCTGACGGTCGAGGCGAAGGTCAGCCCCTATGACATTGACCAGCTCAGCCCGGGACAACCGGCGACACTGCGTTTTTCCGCGTTCAACAGCCGCACAACACCGGAAATCAACGCGAGTCTTGCCTATATCTCGCCCGAGCGCGTGACCGAAGAGCGAACCGGGTCCAGCTATTACAAGGTCAGGGTGCAGGTCGACGAAAAGGAAATGAAGCGGCTCGGCGGACTGAAACTGGTGCCGGGCATGCCGGTGGAGGTCTTCATCCAGACCAGCGAGCGCACGCTGCTCTCCTATCTCACCAAGCCGCTGCGCGATCAGTTCAGCCGCGCTTTCCGCGAGGATTGATCGCACCGGGTTCTTTTTCCACATTCCGTCTTACTGGCGGTGCCGGTCGCCGGTTTGTCCCGCCTTCCGGCGGGGACAAGCGGCATTGGCTTCACTATAACCGCTTTTCTGCGAGTCGGCAGCAAGACCGGGCAGCTTTGGGGGAGGCGGATATTAACTTTCTTGGGCTAGAGCTTGCGCGGTTGGCCCGCGGCAGGGCGACTGTGATTGGGGTAAGGTGATTCATGAAAATCACGATGATCGGCTCGGGCTATGTGGGCCTTGTTTCTGGTGCTTGTTTTGCGGATTTCGGTCACGACGTGGTGTGCGTCGACAAGGATGAATCCAAGATCGCGGCCCTTCTGGAGGGGCGCATTCCGATTTTCGAACCGGGTCTCGACCATCTGGTGGCGAGTAACGTGGCGTCGGGCCGCCTGCGGTTCACGACCGATCTCGCCGAGGGTGTGAAGGGCGCGGATGCGGTCTTCATCGCCGTTGGTACGCCTTCCCGGCGCGGTGACGGCCACGCCGATCTGAGTTATGTTTTTGCCGCCGCAAAGGAAATCGCGGAATCGCTCGATGGTTTTACCGTGATAGTCGACAAGTCGACCGTGCCGGTGGGAACGGGCGACGAGGTGGAGCGCATCATCCGCGACGCCAATCCATCCGCCGATTTCGCCGTGGTCTCGAACCCGGAATTCCTGCGCGAGGGCGCAGCGATCGACGATTTCAAGCGGCCGGACCGCGTTGTCATTGGCGGTGACGACCCGCGCGCGCTCGAAGTGATGCAACAGATCTACCGCCCGCTCGCGCTCGGCCGTTCGCCGATCATCGAGATGAGCCGCAGGGGCGCGGAACTGACGAAATATGCGGGCAATGCCTTTCTCGCGACGAAGATCACCTTCATCAACGAGATTGCCGACCTTTGCGAGAAAGTCGGCGCCGACGTTCAGGACGTCGCGCGCGGCATCGGTCTCGATAACCGTATCGGTAGCAAGTTTCTTCATGCCGGGCCGGGCTATGGCGGAAGCTGCTTCCCCAAGGACACGCTCGCGCTGCTGAAGACCAGCCAGGACTATGACGCGCCTCAGCGGATCGTCGAGGCTGTCGTGGCCGTGAACGATCATCGCAAGCGCGCCATGGGCCGCAAGGTGATCGCGGCGATGGGCGGCGACGTACGCGGCAAGACAGTGGCCGTGCTGGGTCTGACGTTCAAGCCGAACACCGACGATATGCGCGATTCGCCTGCCATCGCCGTCATCCAGACGCTTCAGGATGCCGGCGCCACTGTACGCGCCTATGATCCGGAGGGAATGGAACAGGCGCAGAAGGTGCTCGACAACGTCACCTATTGTACCGGAACCTACGAGGCGATTGAGGGCGCCGATGCTCTCGCGCTCGTGACCGAATGGGATGCCTTTCGCGCGCTCGATCTCGGCCGGGTAAAGTCGCTTCTCAGCGAACCGATCATCGTCGATCTGCGCAACATCTATCCGCGCGACATGATCGAGGACGCCGGCTTCGTCTATCACGCCGTAGGGCGCTGAGCGTGGTGGCGCGCAGGGGGCCTGTCCTTGTAACCGGCGCCGCCGGTTTCATTGGTCACGCCACCGCGCACCGTCTCCTCGATCGCGGCGAACAGGTGATCGGCGTCGACATCGTCAACGACTATTACGATCCCGCCCTGAAGGAGGCGCGGCTGGCGACTTTTGCGGAGAAGCCGGGATTTTCGTTTCATCACGCCGATATTGCCGATGCCGATGCCATGGCGGCGCTGGTTCGCGACAATCGCGTTGGCCGGGTCGTCCATCTCGCCGCGCAGGCAGGTGTCCGATACAGCTTGACCAATCCCTTCGCCTATCAGCATTCCAATCTGGCAGGGCACCTTTCTATCCTAGAGGCCTGCCGCCACGCCGCTGATTTCGTCCATCTTGTCTATGCGTCCTCGTCATCGGTTTATGGTGACCGGCCGATGGGTGGCGAGGGATTCAGCGAGGACGATCCGGCGATGACGCCGGTTTCGCTCTATGCCGCCACCAAGCGTGCCTGCGAACTGATGAGCCAGAGCTATGCCGCGCTTTACGGATTTCCGCAGACCGGTCTGCGCTTTTTCACGGTCTATGGGCCGTGGGGCCGACCCGACATGGCTTATTTCAGCTTCACGCGGAAGATACTGGCTGGGGAAGCGATCGAGATTTACGGTGAAGGCAGGATGGCCCGCGATTTCACCTATATCGACGATATCGTTGACGGGATCGTGGGGTCGCTCGACAATCCGCCGGAACGGGACCAGAATCGCATCCTCAATATCGGCGACAGCCATCCGGTTGGCCTTATGGATATGGTGGAAACACTGGAACGCGCGCTGGGCCGGACAGCGGAAAAGATCATGCTGCCGATGCAGCCGGGCGATGTTACTGCGACCTATGCCGATGTTTCCCGGCTTCATGCGCTGACCGGCTATCGGCCTCAGGTCATGCTCAAGGAAGGGCTCGGTCGCTTTTCCGACTGGTATCGCGACTATTA